>CAZZHF010000013.1:0-20614 GCA_964653545.1 uncultured Gammaproteobacteria bacterium
TGTGCGCCATCGGCCGCGCGCTCATGACCAACCCCAGCGTGGTGCTGCTGGACGAGCCCTCCATGGGCCTGGCGCCGCAGATCGTTGAGGAAGTTTTCGAGATCGTGAAGGACCTGAACCACAAGGAAAAGGTCACTTTCCTGCTGGCCGAGCAGAACACCAACATGGCGCTGCGCTATTCAGACTACGGCTACATCATGGAAAGCGGACGCGTCGTCATGGACGGTCCGGCCAGCGACCTGGCCAACAACGAGGACGTCAAGGAGTTTTACCTGGGCGTGGGCGGCGGCGAGCGCAAGAGCTTCAAGGACGTGAAAAGCTACAAGCGCCGCAAGCGCTGGTTGGCATGACTCCAGAAGCGCCTGCGGCGCCTCCCCCCAGGGGGCGCAGCCAGTGGCCCGGCACAGCCGGTTCCATGGCTGCCACGCTTGTCATGCCTCTGCTAATCAATGGGATTTCTTATGAGTGACTTTTTTGATGCGCTGGAAACGCGCGATCCGCAGGAGCGCGAAGCAGCACTGATGGCGGCGCTGCCGCGCCAGGTGGCGCACGCGCAGGCTCGCTCTGCAGCGATGGGCGAAATTCTCAGGGGTGTGGACGCTGCGGGCGTGAGCTCGCGCGCGGCGCTGGCGCGGCTGCCGGTGACGCGCAAACACGAACTGTTCGAGCGCCAGAAAGCGCAACGCGCGCAGGACCCGTTCGGCGGATTCGCTGCCGTCGTTCGGGGGCCGCAGATGCCACGCGTGTATGCATCGCCAGGCCCCATCTACGAACCCGAGGGCGCGCAGCGCGATTACTGGCGTTCGGCCCGCGCCATGTACGCGGCGGGTTTCCGCGCCGGCGACCTGGTGCACAACGCATTCAGTTATCACATGACGCCCGGCGCTTTCATCATGGAGTCGGGCGCACATGCCGTGGGCTGTACCGTTTTCCCGGCAGGCACTGGCCAGACCGAGCAGCAGCTGCAGGCCATGGCCGAGCTCAAGCCCGATGCCTATACCGGCACGCCCAGCTTCCTGCGCATCCTGGTGGAAAAGGCCCAGGAGACAGGCGCCAATATCGCCAGCCTGAAAAAAGGCCTGGTGGGTGGTGAAGCCTTTCCGCCCAGCCTGCGCGACTGGTTCACCACGCACGGCATGGACATCTACCAAAGTTATGCCACGGCCGATCTGGGCCTGGTGGCGTATGAAACCGCCGCGCGAGAAGGCCTGGTGCTGGACGAAGGCGTGATCGTGGAGATTGTTCGCCCCGGAACCGGCGACCCGGTACCCGAAGGCGAGGTGGGTGAACTGGTGGTCACTACCCTCGGCGCCGAATACCCGCTGGTGCGCTTTGGCACCGGGGATCTGTCGGCCGTGCTGACCGGCCCCTGCCCCACAGGCCGGACCAATACCCGCATCAAGGGCTGGCTGGGCCGCGCCGACCAGACCACCAAGATCCGCGGCATGTTCGTGCACCCTTCGCAGGTGGCAGACATTGTGCGGCGTTTTCCGGAAGTGGTGAAAGCGCGGCTGGTCGTCAGCGGTGAGATGGCCAACGACCAGATGACGCTGCGGGTGGAAACCTCGTCAGCACCCGATGGACTGGACGCGCGCATCGGCGAGGCCATCCGCGACGTGACCAAGCTGCGTGGCCACGTGGAGCTGGTCAACCCAGGCGCCTTGCCCAATGACGGCAAGGTGATCGAAGACGCCCGCAGCTACAAGTAAACGCGAAGGCTCAGATCGACGGTGCGCCGGGGTCGCGCAGGGCAGCACCGGCCATGCGCGGAGAGCGCGCCTCGGTACGCAACAGCACCAGGTACTGGGGTACTGCGGGCAACGCCACAACAGCGGTATCCACCGGGCGGCCGCTCAGGACCCATTCGTGCACGCCTCCCACCAGCCAGCTCACGCGACCGGTAGCGTACCGGGCCAGGTGCTGCTGAAGTCGCTGGGCCAGCAGATCGCCCGGCTGGCCGACCACCACCACCTCACGCGACAGGTCCACGCCATGACGTGACACCTGTTCCTGCAGCGCAGCCAATCCGCGCGTGGCGGCCAGCGCGTCCAGCTGCACCGCGCCAGGCAGGTGACCCGCGCGGTAGTCTGCCACCGGTCTCACATCCACCACGGTGGCCCCGCGCGCAAGTGCTGCGGCGGCAGCTTCTGCCGAGACGGCATCGGCCACCTGGGCGCAGGCGGTGCCGGCGAACAGGGCCAGGATCAGCGGGACAACGTGTTTCATGTGGCGGCTTTCAGGAGGAGCCTGCACTCTAGGCAAGCCCGCCCCTGGCGTCCAATACAGATTCGCCATGTGCAAATAAGCAGCGCCTATAAGGACGCAAGCCCTTGAAATACAAGGGATTTCCCGCGCCCCATGCTAAGTAGTTCCCGCGATGAAAGCCGCCTCCGGCAGGGCTACCATTTCATCTGCAACTACAGACAGACTAGGAGTCAACCATGAAACGCCTGCTTATTCTTGCCGCCGCCGTCGCGTCGGCCTTTGCAGCCAACGCCCAGACTTACCCGGGCAGCAAGCCGGTTTCCATCGTGGTGCCGTTTGCCGCCGGCGGCCCCACCGACCGCGTGGCACGTGACCTGGCCATTGCCATGGCCAAGCAGATCCCCGGCAGCAACTTCGTGGTGGAAAACGCCGCAGGCGCCGGTGGCACCATTGGCGCCAACAAGGTGGCCAAAGCCGCGCCGGACGGCCACACGCTGCTGCTGTTCCACATCGGCATGGCCGCCACGCCGGCCCTGTACCGCCGCCTGCCGTACAACGCGCTGAACGATTTCGAGTACCTGGGCATGGTCAACGATGTGCCCATGACGCTGATCGGCAAGCCGCAGCTGCCGGCCAACACCTACCGCGACTTTGAAAACTACATCCGCGCCAACGCCGGCAAGCTGAACCTGGCCCACGCCGGCCTGGGTTCGGCTTCGCACATCTGCGGGCTGATGTGGCAATCGGCGCTGCAGACCAAGGAAGCCATGACGACCATCCCGTTTGGCGGCACCGGCCCGGCCATGACAGCTCTGATCGGCGGCCAGGTGGACGTGATGTGCGACCAGACCACCAACACCACCGGCCAGATTGAAGGCGGCCGCGTGAAGGCCTTTGCCGTGACCACGGCCAAGCCGCTGTCCAACCACAAGCTGCTCAAGGACTACCCCACGCTGCAGGAGATGGGCCTCAAGGGCTTCAACCTGACGATCTGGCACGGCCTGTATGCACCCAAGGGCACGCCGCCGGCCGTAACCAAGCTGCTGAACGACGCCATGAAGAAGTCGCTGAAGGACCCGGACTTCATCAAGAAGAACGAAGGCCTGGGCGCCATCGTGGTGACCGACAAGCGCATGGAGCCGGCTGAGCACAAGGCCTTCGTGGCCGCCGAAATCGACAAGCTCAAGAAGGCCGTGGACGCCGCCAAGCAATACGCGGACTGAGCCTGCGCCGATGTTTCGCGCTTGTGCGCCAGAAAGCCGCCTGCGGGCGGCTTTTTTGCGGGTGCGGCCGTGAACGCCGTCTTGCGGGTGGTGGACTCCATCACCGAGCTGGGCACGGGCGACGCAGGCTGCATTGCCGTGAGCGGGTCACACGGCGGCATCAGCTCGGCACGCTTTGCCCTGGCCGCGCGCCCTCGGCTGACCGTCTTCAACAATGCCGGCGTGGGCAAGGACGAAGCCGGCATTGCCGCCCTGGCATTCCTGCAGGCCGAGGGCCTGGCGGCCTGCACAGTGGAACACCACAGTGCGCGCATCGGAGACGCCCACAGCACGCTCAACGATGGCATCATCAGCCACGTGAACGCGCTGGCTGCCGCCCTGGGCATAGTGCCCGGCCAGCCCTGCCGGCAGGCCATTGACATCACCCCCGGATAAAGGAGACAACACCATGAACAACGCCTTCAGAACCCGCCGCATGACCCTGGCAGCCGCAGCCGCGACCGCCGTTGCACTGCTGGCCGGCCCCGCCGCCGCCCAGGGCACCTGGCCCAGCAAACCGGTGCGCATCGTGGTGCCGTTTGCGCCGGGCGGCACCACCGACATTCTGGCCCGCGCCATTGCGCCTGAACTGTCCAAGGCTTTTGGCCAACAGTTCGTGGTGGAAAACCGCGCAGGTGCGGGTGGCAATATCGGCGCGGATCTGGTGGCCAAGTCGCCCAACGACGGCTACACGCTGCTCATGGGCACGGTCGGCACGCAGTCGATCAACAAATGGCTGTACGCCCGCATGCCATTCGACCCCCAGAAGGATTTCGTGCCCATCACCCTGGTGGCCGGCGTGCCCAACGTCATGGTGGTCAACACCGAAAAGGCGGCGGCGCGCAACATCCGCAGCGTGGAAGACTTCGTGAAATATGCCAAGGCCAACCCCGGCAAGCTGAACATGGCATCCAGTGGCAACGGCACCTCCATCCACCTGGCCGGCGAGCTGTTCAAGTCCATGACCGGCACCTACATGACGCACTTTCCGTACAGTGGCTCGGGCCCGGCCCTGCTGGCCCTGGTGGGCGGCGACATGGACGTGATGTTCGACAACCTGCCCTCCTCCATGCAGCTCATCAAGGCCGGCAAGCTGAAGGCGCTGGCCGTGACCAGCTCACAGCGCTCGGCCGCGCTGCCGGAACTGCCAACTGTGGAGCAGGCCGGCGGTGGCGCGCTCAAGGGGTTTGATGCAAGCTCGTGGTTCGGCCTGTTGGCGCCCGCCGGCACGTCGATGGACATCGTCAACCGCGTCCAGCAGGAAACCGCCAAGGCGCTGAATGCGCCCGCCGTCAAGGAGCGACTGCTGGCCAATGGCGCCATCCCCAGCGGCAACACGCCGTCGGAGTTTGCGAAGCTGATCGACGCCGAACTGAAGAAGTGGCAACCGGTGGTGAAGGCATCCGGCGCCAAGGTGGACTGAGGCGCGCCGCCTCACACCCCCCAGACCACATCAACCTGCGCCGCCTCACAGCGGCGCAGCATGTCCAGGAACGGCTTGGCGCGCTGGCGCAGGCTGATGCTTTCGGTGGACTGCTGGCCGTCCACAGGTTCGTCGCCATCGGCTGCGGCCGCCTTTTTCTGCGCCTCTTCGTGCGCAATGGCCGACTCCAGCGAGCGGATGGCCGCCGGAATTTGCGCGGCGGTAATGATCCCCTGAGGCGCGGGGTCCTTGCCGATGATTTCCAGCACCCGCCGGCCATGCGGTTGCAGCATGATGAGGTCGCCGTCTGCCTTGGATTTGAACTTGTAGATCATGGGACTTCCTTGGTGCCGGCACAGCCCGGGTGTCCGGGCCTGCGTGCAGACATTGTGCACCGGTGCAGCGACCACTGCGGTGACATTCATGCGTGCAACACCGTCTTGCCCCAAGATATTCCCTGTTGACTTTATTTAGTTTAAACCTAAACTATTTCTTCATGAATATCCTGTGCATTGGTGGCGGTCCGGCCGGCTTGTACTTTGCGCTGCTCATGAAGCAGCGCAACCCCGGCCACCATATCGTGGTGGTCGAGCGCAACCGGCCGTTCGACACCTTTGGCTGGGGCGTGGTGCTGTCGGACCAGACCCTGGGCAACCTGCGCGCCGCCGACGCCGAAAGCGCACGCCTGATCGGTGACGCATTCAATCACTGGGATGACATCGAGGTATTTTTCAAGGGTCGCTCGGTGCGCTCCACCGGACACGGTTTTTGCGGTATCGGCCGCAAAAGGCTGCTGAACATCCTGCAGGAACGCTGCCTCGCACTGGGCGTGGAGCTGGTCTTTGAAACCGACGTCAGCGACGACCAGGCGCTGGCCACGCAGTACAACGCCGACCTGGTCATCGCCAGTGACGGCTTGAACAGCCGCATCCGCAACCGCTACGCTGCGACCTATCAGCCCGATGTGGACCTGCGCCAGTGCCGGTTTGTGTGGCTGGGCACGCGCAAGACTTTTGACGCCTTCACGTTTGCGTTCGAGAAGACCGAACACGGCTGGTTTCAGGCCCATGCCTACAAGTTTGACGAAGAGACTTCCACTTTCATCGTGGAAACACCTGAAGCGGTATGGAAGGCCCATGGACTGGACCGCATGAGCCAGGAGGACGCCATCGCCTTTTGCGAGAAGCTGTTCGCCCGCTACCTGGACGGCAACGCACTGATCAGCAACGCGTCCCACCTGCGCGGCTCGGCCATCTGGATCCGGTTTCCGCGCGTGGTGTGCAACACCTGGGTACACCGCGAGCACATCAACGGCCGGGCCGTCCCCATTGTGCTGATGGGTGACGCAGCGCATACGGCGCACTTTTCCATTGGAAGCGGCACCAAGCTGGCCCTGGAGGACGCCATTGATCTGGCTGATGAATTTGCCACCGGCCATGACATGGACACCGTGCTGCAGGGCTACGAAGCCCGGCGCAGTGTGGAGGTTCTCAAGATCCAGAATGCCGCGCGCAATTCCACCGAATGGTTCGAGAACGTCGAGCGCTACAGCGGCATGGAGGTCGAACAGTTCGCCTATTCGCTGCTCACGCGCAGCCAGCGCATCAGCCATGAGAACCTGCGCCTGCGCGACGCGAAGTGGCTGGAAGGCTACGAAGCCTGGCTGGCCGGCGGCAAGGCGGTGCTTCCCATGCTGACGCCGCTGAAGGCGCGCGGCATCGAACTGAAAAACCGCGTGGTGGTCTCGCCCATGGCCACCTACAGCGCGGTGGACGGTGTACCCCAGGACTTTCACCTGGTGCACCTGGGCGCGCGCGCGCTGGGCGGCGCCGCGCTGGTGTTCGTCGAGATGACCAGCCCGGTGCCCGAAGGCCGCATCACGCCGGGCTGCCCCGGTTTGTGGAATGACGTACAGCAGGCGGCTTTCAGGCGCATTGTTGATTTCGTGCACCAGTCCAGCACCGCCAGGATCGGCTTGCAGCTGGGCCACAGCGGGCCCAAGGGGTCCACCCAGCTGGGATGGGAGACAACGGACGAACCGCTGGCAACAGGCAACTGGCCCCTGCTGGCAGCCAGCGCGCTGGCCTATGGCGAGCAGAACCAGGTGCCCGCTGCCATGACGCGCGCCGACATGGACCGCATCCGCGATGCGTTCGTCGACGCCACACGCCGCGCCGCCGGGGCCGGTTTTGACTGGCTGGAGCTGCACTGCGCGCACGGCTATCTGCTGTCCAGCTTCATCACGCCACTGACCAACCTGCGCACCGATGAGTACGGCGGCTCCCTGGACAACCGCTGCCGCTACCCGCTGGAAGTGTTCCGCGCCATGCGCGCCGCCTGGCCTGAGCACCTGCCCATGAGCGTTCGCATCTCGGCTCACGACTGGGCGCCGGGTGGCCATACCGCCGACGATGCCGTGGCTGTGGCGCGCCTGTTCAAGGAAGCGGGCTGTGACTTCATCGACGTCTCGTCCGGCCAGACCACCCGCCAGGCCAGGCCGGTGTACGGCCGCATGTACCAGACTCCGTTTGCCGACCGCATCCGAAATGAAGCGGGCATTCGCACCATTGCAGTGGGTGCCATCAGCGAGGCCGACCACGCCAACAGCATCATTGCGGCCGGTCGCGCCGACCTGTGCGCCGTGGCCCGGCCCCACCTGGCAGACCCGGCATGGACGCTGCACGAGGCGGCCCGACTGGACAGCCGCTCGGTGGACTGGCCGCTTCCCTACCTCAGCGGACGCGACCAGCTCTACCGCGAACTGGCCCGCCAGCGCCAGATGCAGGCGGCAGAAGCAGCGCGCGCGCAGAACAACGCCAACGAAGAAGGATGACCATGGACCTGGAAGCCCGTGCCCACAGCGAACACCCCGAGGCCCTGCGGCTGTGGCTGCGCCTGCTGACCTGCACGCAACTGGTGGAAAAACAGGTTCGCAGCCGGCTGCGCGAGCAGTTTGACACCACGCTGCCACGCTTTGACCTGATGGCACAGCTGGAGCGCGCCCCTGAGGGGCTGAAGATGAATGAACTGTCGCGCCGCATGATGGTGACCGGCGGGAACGTCACCGGCATCACCGACCAGCTGGTGACCGAAGGCCTGGTGGAGCGCGTGGATGTGGAGGGCGACCGCCGCGCCTACCGCGTGCGACTGACCACCCGCGGGCGACGCCTGTTCCATGAAATGGCCCGGGAGCATGAGCAGTGGATCGTCGATGCCTTTGAAGCCTTGAGTGAACGCGAGGTGAACACCCTGCACAAGCTGCTGGGCAAGGTCAAGGAACACAGCCAGAACCAGACCGGCGCGGAGGCCGCATGAAGCACTACATTGGCCAGACCAACCCCATGCACGCACAGTTCAGCGCGCAAGCAGCCTATGCGGGTCGCCATTTCAGCTGGTCGTTTGACGCAGGCGTGGGCACCATCACGCTGAGCCGGCCCGAGCGCAAGAACCCCCTCACATTCGATTCGTACGCCGAGCTGCGCGACCTGTTTGCTGCGCTGAAGTTTGCTACCGACGTGAAGGCCGTGGTGGTCACTGGAGCCGGCGGCAATTTCTGTTCGGGCGGCGATGTGCACGAGATCATCGGCCCCCTGACCCGGATGACCATGCCCGAACTGCTGGAGTTCACCCGCATGACGGGCGCGCTGGTCAAGGCCATGCGCGATTGCCCGCAGCCCGTGCTGGGTGCCATTGACGGCATTTGCGCTGGCGCCGGCGCCATGATGGCTCTGGCCTGTGACATGCGCTGGGGCACGACAGGCACCAGGACCGCGTTCCTGTTCACCCGTGTGGGCCTGGCGGGCGCCGACATGGGTGCCTGCGCGCTACTGCCACGCGTCATCGGCCAGGGGCGTGCGTCGGAGCTGCTGTTCACCGGGCGTGCCATGTCGGCGCAGGAGGGCCTGGCCTGGGGCTTCTTCAATGGATTGCATGAGCCCGGCGATTTGCTGGCCCATGTGCAACAGTCCGCGCGTGAGCTGGCCGATGGCCCCACCTTTGCCCACGGCATGACCAAGACCATGCTGCAGCAGGAATGGGCCATGACGATCGAGCAGGCCATCGAGGCCGAAGCCCAGGCCCAGGCCATCTGCATGCAGACGCAGGACTTCACACGCGCATATGAGGCCTTTGCCGCCAGGCAGAAGCCCGTGTTTGGCGGAGACTGAGCATGCAGGCCCCCACACCCCACCTGGCGCTGCCTTTCTTCGACGACGCCCACCGTGATCTGGCCATGCGGCTGACCGCCTGGGCACCCCGGCAGGACGTGGACGAAAGCGACGACCGCGTCGCCTGCCGCGAATGGGTACGCCGCCTGGGCGCTGACGGATGGTTGCGCTACTGCGTACCCGCCGCGCACGGCGGTGCACTGCAGCGGCTCGATTCAAGGGCGCTTGTGATCCTGCGCGAGACGCTGGCTTTTCATTCACCGCTGGCTGACTTTGCATTTGCCATGCAGGGCCTGGGTAGCGGCGCGATCACGCTCGCGGGTACGCCGCAGCAACAAGCCGGCTATCTCACGCGTGTGGCCCGCGGCGAGCTGATTGCCGCATTCGCGCTGAGCGAGTCGGGTGCCGGATCCGACGCCGGCGCCATGACCACGATCGCGGTGAAAGAAGGTGACACCTGGCTGCTCAACGGTGAAAAGACCTGGATCAGCAATGGTGGCATGGCCGACTTCTACTGCGTTTTTGCCAAGACGGATCCTCAGGCGGGAACGCGCGGCATCACGGCCTTCATTGTTGATGCCGGCGCACCGGGCCTGGATGCGTCGCAACACATCGAGGTCATGTCGCCGCACCCATTGGCCACGTTGACGTTCAGCCAGTGCAGGGTACCCGCCTGCGGCCAGCTGGGTGTGCTCCACGGGGGATTCAAGCTGGCCATGCAGACCCTGGACATCTTCCGTGCCTCTGTGGCCGGCGCCGCGCTGGGCATGGCCCGGCGCGCCCTGGCCGAGGCCGTGGCCCATGCCAAAGCTCGCCGCATGTTCGGCCAGACTTTGGCGGATTTCCAGCTGACGCAGGTCAAGCTGGGCGAGATGGCGGCGCTGGTGGATGCGGCCGCGCTGCTGACCTACCGCGCCGCGTGGCTGCGTGACGACGGCGAAAAGCGCGGCGGCGTGCGCGTCACTACCGAGGCTGCGATGGCCAAGATGGCCGCCACCGAAAACGCCCAGCGCGTGATCGACATGGCACTGCAGATGCACGGTGGCCTGGGCGTGAAGGTGGGCACGCGCGTGGAGCGCCTGTACCGCGACATCCGTTCGCTGCGCATCTATGAGGGCGCCACGGAGGTCCAGCAACTGATCATTGGCAAGTCTGTTCTTCAGGAGTGAAGCATGTCGGCGCAGACAGACCGTTTTGTTCATGACCGCCTGCCGCCACGCGAACAGTGGCCCCGGATGCACTACGACCGGCCCGAACTGCAGCTGCCGGGCCAGCTCAACGCGGCCGAAGAGCTGCTGGACAAGGCCGAGGCGAAGGGCTTTGGCAACCGCCCGCTGCTGCGCTCACCGCGCGTGACCTTCACCTACGCCCAGGCGCGCGAGCGCGTGGACCGCATTGCCCAGGTGCTCACGCAGGACCTGGGCCTGGTTCCAGGCAACCGGGTGCTGCTGCGCGGCGGCAATTCCGTGGGCATGGCGCTGGCCTGGCTGGCCGTGGTAAAAGCCGGGCTGGTGGTGGTGGCCACCATGCCGCTGCTGCGCGCGCGCGAGCTGGGCGATATCATCGACAAGGCACAGCCCGTGGCCGCGATATGCGACGCAAAACTGCTGGGGGAGCTGGAACAGGCCCGGCAGGACCATCCGGCGCTCAAGACCATCCTGCGCTACAACGCGCCTGACGATACCCAGGATCTGGGCGTGCTGTGCGAAGCAAAGTCAGGCCGCTTTGAGCCTTGCCCTACGGCGGCCGACGACATTGCGCTGATGGCCTTTACGTCCGGCACCACCGGCAAGCCCAAGGCAGCTGTGCACAGCCACCGCGACGTGATGGCGGCTTGCGAAGCCTGGCCGCGCCACGTGCTCAAGGCCACGCCCGATGACATCGTGATGGGGTCGCCCCCACTGGCGTTCACCTTCGGGCTGGGTGGATTGCTGGTGTTTCCCATGTGGGCGGGGGCTTCGGTTTATTACCCCGATATTCCGTACACACCCGAAGCCATGGTCAAGCTCATCAACGAGGTAGGCGCGACCATCTGCTACACGGCACCAACGTTCTATCGGCAGATGGCCCCTTTTGCGCGCACGCACGGCCTGCCCACGCTGCGCACCTGTGTCAGCGCCGGCGAAGGCCTGCCCGACGCCACGCGCCAGCTGTGGAAGGAAGCCACCGGCATCGAGATGCTGGACGGCATCGGTGCCACCGAAATGTTCCATATTTTCATTTCGTCGTCAGGCGCGGATGTGCGCCGTGGCGCGATCGGCAAGGTGGTTCCCGGCTACACCGCCCGGGTGGTGGACGATGCCGGCAAGGAAGTGCCACGCGGCACCATCGGCAAATTGGCGGTGATCGGCCCCACGGGCTGCCGTTACCTGGATGACTCGCGCCAGGCCAACTATGTGAAGGACGGCTGGAACTATCCCGGTGATGCGTTCACGCAGGATGCTGACGGCTACTTCTTCTATCAGGCCCGCGCCGACGACATGATCATCACTGCCGGCTACAACGTGGGCGGACCCGAAGTCGAAGATGCCTTGCTGCGTCACCCGGCCGTGGCCGAGTGTGGCGTGGTCGGCAAGCCCGACGAGGAACGCGGCATGATCGTCAAGGCCTACTGCGTGCTCAAGCCGGGCCATGCCGGTGACACCGCCATGGTCAAGCAGTTGCAGGACCACGTGAAAGCGACCATTGCGCCGTTCAAATACCCGCGCGAGATCGAGTTCGTCAACCAGCTGCCGCGTACTGAAACCGGCAAGCTCCAGAGATTCAGATTGAGACAAGCATGAAGTTCCTCCAACCGCCCGGCTGGGCCACCCCCCGGGGTTATGCAAACGGCGTTGCCGCCCGTGGCACGCTGGTTTTTGTGGGCGGCCAGATCGGCTGGAATGCCCAGCAGCAGTTCGAGTCCGATGACTTCATCGACCAGACTGCGCAGGCTCTGCGCAACATTGCAGCAGTGCTGTCCGAGGCCGGTGCCGGCCCGCAGCACATGGTGCGCATGACCTGGTACGTGGTTGACCGTGCAGAGTACGTTGCGCGGCTGCGCGAGCTGGGCGAGGTCTATCGCGAAGTGATGGGCCGGAATTTTCCGGCCATGACCTGCGTGGAGGTCAGTGCGCTGGTTGAAGAGCGCGCCAAAATTGAAATTGAAGTCACGGCGGTCGTGCCGGACTGACACCGGTACACAGCGCTGACTGCGCTGTTGTCTGTACTACTGGGCCGCGGCGCCCTTGCCGGCCGCGGCAACCGATGCGGGCGTGGCCTGGGCCTGGGCGGGCTGGCAGCTGGCCGCCTGGGCTGTTGCGCGGCGCACCGCGTCCTCAGCCATCTCGACATGGGCATTGGCCTGGCGCCAGCCTGTTTGCTGCTCGGCATGGCCGGCACGAACCAGGCGAACTTCGCCGCAGGCCACTGTGCGCGCATTGCACACCAGGGTGGAATCACGCATCTTCAGTGCGTTCAGTTGCGCCCACAAGTCATCACGCAAACGGGTGCTGCGGGCCACCAGCGGCGTGTCGTAGCCGACTTTCACCGTCTTGTCGGCTTCCAGCGCCTGCACGATCTTGATGGATTCTGCCAACGACTCCTCTATGTATCCTGTGCGGTCATTCTCGTGGTACTGGCTCCAGGCCGTATCCAGCCAGCACTGGGCCTTGGCCAGCGGGTAATTGTTTTGCGGCACGCCGGATTCATTCAGGCGGCGCAGCCGCTGCTGGATGTCACTCATGACCTTGCGGTCGGCCGCTATGCGCATATCGGTCGTGCGCTGCTCCTGGGACAGCAAACCGGTCGAACGCGCTGCCGGTCCCGGGCCTTCCGGCTGGACCATGGTCTGTGCACAGCCCGTCAGGACCAATGCTGCAGCGACAAAAATGAACCGGGAAAACATGTCTTCTTAAGCGTCCTACACTGGAAACACAATCTTACATAGGTATCAGCCAATGTAAAAAGATGTTACCGCAATAAGTCAATTTCTTATTAAGTTTTGTGTGGAATTACACAAATTCAGGCCGGCAACGGGAGACTCGAGGAAGTTTGTTTTTGACGATTTGAATGAAATCAAAGACTTGTATTCGAATCTTTGAGTAATTTCCGGGTGCCAACAAGTGTTTCATACGCAGCAAGTCATCCCGCAGATGTCGGGGCATATGTAACAGAGGCTTTCCCGATCCAGAAACAAAAAGGGCGCCCTGGGGGCGCCCTTTGTTGCGGCAATTAAATCTTGGGTGTTACTTTGCAGGCGTCAAGGTCTTGTTGACCGACGGATCGTTCTTGCGGAACAGGTCTTCGTCAAACTTGTAGCGCATGCCCAGGACCCAGCCGCGGTTGGTGTAGTCGCTGCCGGTCAGTTCGTCGTCACGGAAACCACGGAAGTTGTAGCCCAGGGTGACCCAGAGGTTGTCCACCACCACATACCCGACTTCCACGCCGTAGGCATACTGGCGCGCACCGCCCTTGCCCACCAGAACCGTCGCCAGGGCCCCGACAGACCAGCGGTTGCTGATGTCGTAGGTCACGCGGCTGCCGAAAAGCTGTGCGTGATAGCTGTCCTGGATGGTGCCCAGCAGCAGTTCGTTCACCCGCTTGAGCGCATAACGCCCTGACACCCACCAGACACGCGTGGGGTGGTAGTTGGCACGCAGGCTCACGATGTCCGTGGTGCTGTTCAGTCCCGCAGCCGGGTCGCGCTCGGATTTGCGCTCGTACAGGCCCAGTGCATCAAACTTGTTGTCGTCCACCGGGCGGAAGGCAAAGCCAACCTGCATCTGGTTCTGGCGCCGCCCGGCCCCCGTGGTCTTGGGATCCACCAGGTTCAGATAGTCACGCCCGATCAATGTCCAGTTGCGGTCCAGTTTGCGAGCCACTCCCAGTGTGAGCAGGTAGTTGTTGTTGGTGGCGTCCTGGCGCCACTCAAACCGGCTGGAACCTTTCCAGAGTTCGCTGGCGGTGTATTCCACGCCCAGGCCCATCGCGGACGCGCTGCCGCTGCTGGTATTCAGCCGCTCGACATTGGTCACCAGACGCAAGCCCTGCGAAATGCGCCAGCCGTTGCGCAGGCCGATGGCCGACTGGACTTCGCGACCGGCCGACGCATCGCGCAGCCGGTATTCGCTGTAGATCGAGCCGTCCTGCATGTACTGCGTGTCAATGCCAATCGCCAGGTTGCTGCCGGTCTCGCCAACCCCCAGGCCATAGGCACCGGTGAACTGGCGTGAGTGCTCAAATCGCCCATACAGGCGGGTTTTCTCGGCAACACGCCAGTCGGCCCCCAGCCGGTACAGCGTGGTGGAGCCCTGCCCCATTTCGCGCTGGACTTCGCCGTTCAGCGAGATCGCGTCCGTCGCCTTCCAGGTCGCCCGCGCATAAAGGGACGATGTATCCAGATTGGTGGTGGGGCCCGTGGGCAGCAGCACCGTATTGCACACCACAGGCTGACCGGTAGCGGGGTCGATTTGCTGGTTGCCGACCTGGTTGATGCCGTAACCGACGTTGTACCCCTGCGTGGTGCCGCTGCCAACACCCAGGCAGTTGCTGCCAATGGAAGGCACCAGCGCCACCGAGTTCTGGCTGGCGTGGCGTGCGCCAGCGCCCACCGTCAACCTGTCGCTGAGCTTGAGGTCGGCGCCAATGGAGGCTGCATCGCTCTTGCTGGCGCTGATGCGGTCTTCCGAATGCAGCAGTTCAGCATTCAGGCTCAGTGTGGGGTTGACCTGGTAGGCGGCCGAAACACCCAGTTCGGTGCGCCCGCCCGTCAGGCCTGCGGAGCTGTTGTTGAAGCCGTCCTGCGCAGTCGCCGCATAGGCCCGCGCGCGAAGTGTTTCGTCGGAATGCCGGATTTCCACCCGTGCCGCGCTGCCCGACACCGGTCCCTTGACGCCAGCGAAGTTGTTGCTGTTGTTGGTGGTGAAGTTGCCCGTAGTCCCACCGACCACGCTGTTGGCGCGCGCCACTTCGGCAATCACCTCGGTGTTCCGGCTCAGCTTCAAGTGCAGGTTTGCACCTGCAATGGTGTACGGCACCGTGGGATTGTTGTCCCGGGCTGCGGCCACGCCCACCGACAGCTTGTCGGTCACCTTCAGCTGTACGTCACCGCCGAGCACCGTGAAGGCCTGACCACCGCTGTCCACTTCGTAGGTGACCCGGATGGACACGGGGTTGAGCTGGTCGTCCACGCTGGGCACAGGTGCGCGAAACAGGATCTGCCCGTTGAACGGCTCGAACTCATAGTCCAGCGATCGCGTGAGCGTAGTGGCCTTGAGAATATTGGTCGTCTGGTTGCGGTCACGCACCAGGATCTCGATCTTTTCGCTGCCTGCCAAGCCGTCGGAACGCGACACACCATAAGGTCCGGACACGCCGCGTGCCGGGAACTCGTCCACGATCTGCGTGAGCGCCTGCCGCGCCACGAAGGCATTGGCAGTGACCTTGCCTTCTTCATAGCGCCCCTGCAGGCCGGGCAGCGAGCGGCTGTACTGGCTGAGCAGCCGCGCAGGATTCGTGTCGGCCGTGGTGTAGTCGCCGTACAGCAGGTAGCTCAGTCCCTTGTCCAGCCGGACATACAGCTTGCCCGAGCTTTGGGCGTCCACACCGCGGTAGCTCGAATCGCCATACACCGGGTAGAAGGCGTTGGGGTCGATGTCCTGGAACAGGCGCTTGCGCGTGTCCTTTTCAGAGTCATATGACAGGGTCAGCAGGTATTTGCCACTGACTTTGCCCTTCAGGTAAACCGCTGCTCGGGCACCCAGACGGGTACTGCCACCGTTGAATTCCTTGGTGAAGTTGCGCAGCTCGTTGTCAAAGCCGTCGTTTTCGCGCACCGGCACGATCTGGTTCGGGTCGAACCTGTCCGATCGCAGGTGGCCTTCAATGAGGCCCACCACAATCATCTCGCGCAGGTCCGGCACAAAGCGCACGACGACCTTCTCGGTCACGCTCTTGACTGAGACTTTCAGGTTGACCGAATCGGGCTTGTAGGGTGCGATCAGCTTGAACTGCAGTACACCATCCTTCACGGTGTACTGCACACCCGGCTGGATGCGGTCGATGTCGCCGCGTTCAGCGCCCGTCTCGGCCGTGGAGCGCCCGGGCAGCTGCACCCGCGCGCCGGCATCGACCTCAATCGTCACGTCGATATCGCCGCGTACGCGCTGTCCATCGCGGTCCACCAGGCGCACCAGCACATCAGTGGCCGTGATGCCATCGGCCAGCAGGTTGTCTCCAGCGACCTTGATCGCGATCTTGTCCACCGGCGATGACAGCCGCTCCAGGAAAGAAGTGAAGGGACGCGGGCCGATGCTTTCCTGCCCACTGGCCTGGAACAGGCTGCGGGCCTCGGGCACATCGGCGCTGGTCGTGTTGGGTGCTGGTGGCGTCTGCGCTGCCGCTATGCCATGCAGCAACGCCAGCGCAGCCGCGGCCACCGGCGCACGCCGCGCCATCGGCAGCGGCTGCAGGATGGGGACCTGGCGCGGCTTCATCGCTGTCCTCCAATGGCGGGGATGCTGGCCGGTGTACCGACTGGCACGCCGGGCGTCAGGGGCTGCAACGGCCGGTCAGGTTCGGGCAGGTTGACGCCGCCCTGGCCCCGGCGCGCCTTGACCTGCTCCAGCACTTCAGGGCTGCAGGAACCTTCGATGAAATCAGCACGTGCCAGCTCGCCACCCTTCATCTCGATGAACAGGCTGTCGCCAACACCGGCGTTGCGGTTGCTGGACGGCAGCAGGCGTGCGCCCTTGGGCAATGTCGTGCGGTCCACCTTGATCACATGGGTTTGCGGCTTGACGCCGCACAGGCTGTACTTGCCCTCATTGTCCGTCACGATGAAGCTGCCATCGAGCATGACCAGGCGCACCCCCGGGATGCCCAGTTCACGCGATCCGCCGTCGCTGTTTTGGGCGCTGTTTCCGTCGCAGTCCATGTACACCTTGCCAACGATGCAACCTTCGTTGCTGAAGACGCCACCCTGGACGTTCACCTTGAAGAGCGCCGTGTTCGAACGGATCGGCGTGCCACGTGCACCCGGGAACACCGCCGTTGCGCGGTTGATGCCGTCGCCCTGCTGTGAACCCACGCCCAGCCGCACAAAGTAGGTCAGCTCAAACACCGTATTGCCCGGTATCGTGCCGATGTCAAAGCCCAGCTGGCGCCCGATGCCACCGGTCGGGTCAGCCAGTTCCTTGCCGTTCAGTCGTGCCGTGCCCGGGATGTACCGGAAGCCTGCCGGCAACAGGTCTTCCAGAATGATGCGGCTGACCGGCAGGTTGATGGTGTTGCGCATGCGGATGGTGTACTGCACGGAGTCACCCACCTCGGCCACCGTCTTGTTGCCGGTCTTGTTGACCAGGATGACGCCGGGCTCCACTTCCTTGATGGATGAGGACACCGAGCCAATGTTGTTGGTCGTCGTCGGATCCGGTGTCGTACTGGTGACCGTCGCAATGTTGGTCACTGTGCCCGTGGCCGTATAGGCCGCCTGGACCGTCAGCGTGACGGTCACTGTGGTGCCCAGCCGCAGCACTGTCGCAGTAGCAACAAACTTGGCAGGCTCCGCAACCAGCGTCATGCTGCCGCTGGAAGACGACGCGCCAATCAGCGTCAGGCCCGCCGGCATGACGTCGGTCACGGTCACATTGCCTGCCGAGCTGGGCCCGTAGTTGGCAATGACCAGGGTGTAGGTTGCAGTACCGGCCGCACTGATCGTCGGGGGGCCCAGCTTGGTAATCGCCAGGTCGGCACCAAGCAGGACAGAAGTCGCCGTGCCCGTGTTGTTGTTGGGCTGCAGGTCAGACGTGGTACTTGTGATTCTGGCCACGTTGGTCACAGTGCCGGTGGCCGCGTCGCCAACCGCGACCGTGAGCGAAATTACGGCTGACCCGGCGGGCATGGTCGGTGCGATCGCGGTGAGCTGACCTGGTGTCGTGACAAGCGTGAAGCTGCCCGAAACCACCGAGGCCGACACCAGCGTCAGCCCTGCCGGCATGACATCGGTCAAGGTGACGTTGGCGGCAGTGGAGGGACCGCTGTTGCTGATGGTCAGTACGTAACTGGCAGTGCCACCCGCAGCCATCGTGACCGGGCCGCGCTTGGTCAACGACAGGTCCGTGCCTTCGATGCGGGTTGCAAACGATGCCGTGTTGTTGGCCACGTTGGTTTCCGTCGTCGTTGTGGCAACACTGGCCACGTTGGTGATGGTGCTGCCTGCAGCTCCCGTCACCTGCACCACCAGCGTGATGTTGGTCACACCCACCGCGAAGCTGGACGTCGTTGCAACCAGGCCGGCGGAAGTGACATTCAGTGCCAGCGAATTGGCCGGTTGCACCGAAGCACTGAGCAGGGTCAGGCCCGTCGGCATGACGTCCGTCACGGTCACGTTTGCCGCGGCAGTGGGTCCCGGGTTGGTGATCTGCAGCGTATAGGTTGCCGTCACGCCACTGGACACCACTGCGGGTCCGTTCTTGGCGATGGACAGATCAAACGTCCCTGTGCTGCCACCGCCGCCGCCGCCGGAGCTGACGATCGCATCCAGCGGAATGTTGTTGTTGAACAGCTCACCGATATACCCCCCGCCGAACGCGAAGGACATGGTCATGGCGTACTGCGTTCCTGCGACACCGACGGCCGAGCTGCCTACCACACCTGCTGGCGGAACGCCGGGCGCGGCATACCCGGGCTGCATGTTGGTGGCTGCACTGGGCACCACATACGGTGTGGTCAGAACGTTGCCGATGATGTTGGGCTGCGCCACACCACCCAGCGTAGCCGGCGTGGCGAGATAGGACGACGGCACGCTCTGGATGCTCAACGTATACACGCCAGCCGGCGGACTGTTGATGAAGACGAACTGGTACAGCCCGTTGACATCCGTCGTGGACTCGTTGTTGACCTGGCCGGGGCCATTCAAGTCGATCAGGTGCGTCGCCGGAACAAATCCGGCCGGTCCGTTCAGCCGGACGATCACGTTGGCAATCGGCTTGCGCGAAACAGAGTCATATACCTGACCGCGCGGATCCAGCGGCAGGTTCTGATCGACCGTGTTGTCGCCTACATACAGCGTCACACCGGTGATGGCCTGCCCAACTGTGGCTCCGGAGGTTGTTGCCGTCACGGTGGTGACGCCAGTGGACGGATTGCCACCCTGCGTGGTTCCTGCCTGGTTGTAGGGCGTCGTACTGATGGCCGCGCAGCTGCTCAGGTTTGCAGGGCTGCTGCAATTGAAGAATTCAACGCGATAGCCGTTGCCCGGCGGCACGCCCTTGATCTCGTATCGTCCATCCGTCCCGGTGAAGGCAGTCCCGACCACAACTGACGACGAGTTGTAAAGTCGCACCAGCAGGTTGGGCAGCAGGGCCTCGCCGGCCTGATATGAACGGTTCCGGTTGGCATCGATCCAGGCCAGCCCGTGCATCGTCGCGCCAACGCCAGCGACCAGGGTTGTCGTGTTGTTTGGCGGGTTGGAATCTGCCGCAGCAGAGGGCGTGACACTGGCCGCGAAAGTCTGGGACGCCGAAGTCAACAAGGCAATCGTGTAATTCGCACTGAACGTGACGGTCTGCCCTGCCGCCAGTGGTGAGGCAATGGTGAACCCGACTGTGGATGCATTCGGCATTGTCAGCACGACCGTACCCGTGGTGTTCATGCCTGAGATGTGCTTCACAGTCACCATGACGGTATTGCTGCCCGCTCCAAGCAGGCTGGTCGGCAATGACAACGAGACGGACAGATCCGGCGGCACGCTGCCCACCACCGTCTGCGCCGTCGCCACGTTGTTGATGGTCACGGTCTCTGTCGTACTGGTGGCATGAGAGGCCGTGGCATTGACATTGCCGCTTGCGGGAACCGCATACGTGAACGTGAAGCTGACCGAACTTCCCGCGGCCATCGACGCGGCGTGGAATGTCGCTGTGACGCTACCCGAAGCGATCGATCCGGTTCCGGAAACTGCTGTCAGTGTCCCGCCACTGATGAACACAGTCCGGGTGACATTGCTAGCATCGGAAACGCCAAGGTTGTAATAGGTGACGGTACCCACGACCACGGAGCTTGCCGAAGCCGAGGCAGGCAGACTGAGGCTGACACTGACATCAGCCATGCTCCGGACCACCGTTGTACCGGTCGAGATATTGTTCGTTGTCGTGGACTCTGCAGTCGTGGTTGTAATCGATGCTGTCACGCTCACACTGCCGGACGCGGGCAACACATAGGTAAATGTGAAGCTCGCCGTACTGCCGGCAGCCATGCTGGCCACGTTGAAGGTCGCGGTCACGCTGCCCGCAACAATGGTTGCCGAGCCTGACACCGCCGTGAGCGTGCCACCGCCCAACACAAGTGTGCGCGTCACGTTATCTGCCTGGGTCGCACCCGTATTGCTGAACGTCACCGTACCACTGACTGTCTGTCCTGCTGTTCCGGACGCCGGCAGCGCCACGGTGACGCTCACATCCGACACACTGGTCACTGTACCTGGCGCCGTCGCCGTACCCGAACCCAGGTTCGTCACCCCCGCCATCGGGCTCAAGGTCACCGTGTTCGTGTAGCTGCCCGCCGCCGTTGCCGTCACGTTG
>CAZZHF010000014.1:0-2945 GCA_964653545.1 uncultured Gammaproteobacteria bacterium
GCGCCTGGACCTGCGGCAGCTCGAACACCTGCGCCATGTCGTTGATGCGCCCGCAGGGCACGTCCACGGCGCACAGCGCGTCTTCCCAGGCCTGCGCCGGGCGGGTGGCGAAGATCACTTGCAGCCGCGCGATCAGTTCCTCGCGATTGCGCACCCGCCCGGCGTTGCGGGTAAAGCGCTCGTCGGCCGCCAGATCGGCCGCGCCGGCCACCTCGCACAGGCGCGCGAACTGCGCGTCGTTGCCCACCGCCAGCACCAGCGGCCCGTCGGCGGCGGCGAACACCTCGTACGGCACGATGTTGGCGTGCGCGTTGCCGTAGCGGCCCGGCACCTTGCCGCCGATGAACCAGTTCATGGCCATCACCGCCATGCTGGCCACCTGCACGTCCAGCAGCGCCAGATCCACGTACTGCCCGCGCCCGCTCACGCCGCGCTGCACCAGCGCCGCCAGCACGCCGATCGCCGCGTGCATGCCGGTGGTCAGATCCGCGTAGGCGATGCCGAGCTTCTGCGGCCCGCCACCGGGGCGGTCGTCGCGCTCACCGGTGACGCTCATCAGCCCGCCCATGGCCTGGATGATGAAGTCGTAGCCCGGCCGGCTGGCCAGCGGCCCGGTCTGCCCAAAGCCCGTGATCGAGCAGTACACGAGACGCGGGTTGATGGCCGCGAGCGCCGCGTAGTCGAGCCCGTAACGGGCAAGGTCGCCGACCTTGAAGTTCTCGATCAGCACGTCGCTGACGGCGGCCAGTTCGCGAATCAGCGCTTGACCTTCCGGCCGGGTGAAGTCCACCGTCACCGACTGCTTGCCGCGGTTGGCGGCGAGGAAATAGGCCGCGTCCGGCGTGTCCCGCCCGGCGCGGTCTTTGAGATACGGCGGCCCCCAGCCGCGGGTGTCGTCACCCCGGCCGGGACGCTCGACCTTGATCACGTCCGCGCCCATGTCGGCCAGCATCTGGCTGCACCACGGCCCGGCCAGCACGCGCGACAGGTCGAGCACGCGCAGGCCTTCCAGAGGACCGCGCTGCGCGCGTGCCTTGTCGTCTGCCATCAGGCGCGCTCCAGGATCACGGCCAAGCCCTGTCCGACGCCAATGCACAGGCTCACCGCCGCGTAGCGACCCCCACCGGCTGCAAGCTGGCGCGCCGCGGTCAGCGCCAGGCGCGCGCCGGACGCGCCCAGCGGATGACCGATGGCGATGGCGCCGCCGTTGGGGTTCACGCGGGCATCATCGAAGGGCAGCTGCAGCAGCTTCAGGCAACCCAGCACCTGCGCCGCGAACGCCTCGTTGATCTCGATGACATCAAGGTCTTGCAGCCGTATGCCTGCCCGGGCCACCGCCTTGGGGATCGCCAGCGCCGGGCCGATACCCATCACGCGCGGCGCCACCCCCACCGCGGCGCCCGCCAGCACGCGCGCCAGGGGTTTGATGCCCAGCCGCACGCCTAGCGCCCGGCTGCCCACCAGCAGCGTCGCCGCGCCATCGTTGATGCCGGAGGCATTACCGGCCGTGGTCACACCGCCCGCGGTCAATGGCCGCAGCTTGGCCAGCGCCTCGGCAGTGCTTTGCGGGCGCGGGTGCTCGTCCGCGCCGACCACGACCGGCGGCGCCTTGCCGCCACTGGGCACCGCGACGGGCGTGATTTCGTCCGTAAAAAAGCCTTCCGCCAATGCCCGCGCGTAACGGGCCTGCGAGCGCGCCGCATAGGCATCGGCGTCTTCGCGGCTGATAGCGAATTCGGTCGCCACGTTGTCGGCCGTCTGCGCCATGCTGTCGTCGCCATACTCGGCGCTGATCAGCCGGTTCGGAAAGCGCGCGCCGATGGCCGAATCGAACACCTTGAAGTCGCGACTGAAGGCCTGCTCGGCCTTGCCGACCACGAACGGCGCCCGGCTCATGCTCTCCACGCCGCCGGCCAGGTACAGCTCGCCCTCGCCGCAGGTGATGGCGCGCGCCGCATCCAGCACCGCCGCCAGCCCGGACGAGCACAGCCGATTGACCGTCTGCCCCGGCACCCCGGCGCCCATACCGGACAGCAGCGCCACATGCCGCGCCACGTTGCGCGCGTCCTCGCCGGCCTGGCAGGTACAGCCCAGTAGCAGGTCCTCGACCGGCGCACCGGCCAGGCCGTAGCGGTCCAGCACCGCGCGCGTCACCTGCGCAGCCAGATCGTCCGGTCGCAGCGGCGCCAGCGCGCCGCCGTGGCGGCCAAAGGGCGAGCGCAACCCGCCGTAGATATAGGCATCGAGCATGGTCAGGACCTCATTGGAAAGCGTGATCGGCGAGCGTCAGGACGCGAACCGTCCCAGCGCCGCCACCGCCGCCGTACGCAGCAGGATGGCGTCCGCGCCGATCAGGAAAAAGCTGGCGCCCAGCGTCGCGTAGTGCGCGGCCAGGGCCGGGTCGGCGCAGTACACGCCGGCCGCCTTGCCGGCGGCGCGGATACGCGGCAGCGCCTGTTCAACGGCGGCCCGCACGTCGGCGTGCGTCGGCTCGCCCAGGTGCCCCAGCGCCGCGGCCAGATCCGCCGGACCCAGAAACACGCCGTCGACACCCTCCACGGCGGCGATGGCGTCCAGGTTTTCGAGCCCGGCCAGGGTCTCGATCTGCACCGCCAGGCACAGTTCGTTTTCGGCCTGCGCGTAATAGTTCGCCACATTGCCCCAGCGCGCCGCCCGCGCCATGCCGGCGCCAACGCCGCGGATGCCGCGCGGCGGGTAGCGCATGGCCGCCACCAGCGCCCGCGCCTGATCGGCGCTGTCGACCATCGGCAGCAGCAGGCTCTGCACGCCAAGGTCCAGGTACTGCTTGATGCGCGCGGCGTCGTGGTCGGCCGGGCGCAGCACCGCCTGCACCGGATAGCCGGCCAGGGCCTGCAGCTGCGCCAGCACCGCGGGCAGATCGTTTGGCCCGTGCTCGCAGTCGACCAGCAACCAGTCGAAGCCGG
>CAZZHF010000014.1:2955-3172 GCA_964653545.1 uncultured Gammaproteobacteria bacterium
TCAGCTCCGCCGCATGCGCATCGCCCAGGGCGAGGAAGGCGCCAAGCTGCCGGCGGCCATCCGCGAGCGCCTGCTTGAAGGTGTTCTCGGGCAGGTTCATGGCGTGTCCTTCGCGAGGGTGATAGTTACGATCGAGGCTACCCTCCTGGCCGACATTCTGGCGCATCCGGACCGGGTGCAGTACCCGAGGCACCGCGCGTAGGGCGCCTTGAGCGCA
>CAZZHF010000014.1:3182-20241 GCA_964653545.1 uncultured Gammaproteobacteria bacterium
GGCCTGGCGCGCGGTCGATCCTCGTGTAGGTCGAACCAGGCCACGGGCTCCCGACTGCGCCGTCTCGCCCGATCATAAAGCGGCGCTACACTGCCCCGGCCAGTTCTATAAGTACACAGGCAGGAGGAGTTCTCATGGATTTGCGGTGCATTTCTGCTGATTCCCACATCGTCGAGCCGCCCAACTGTTACGTCGACTTCATCGAACCCAAATATCGCGACGTTGCGCCGCGCGTGGTGCGCCACGCGGATGGCTATGACACTTACTGGGTGCGTGATCTGACCCGCACCACCACGGTCGGGCTGCTGGCCAGCGCAGGGCTGAAGGATTTCGAGAAGCAGGATTTCATCGCCAAGGCCACCTTCGATCAGTTGCCGGCTGGCGGCTGGGATCCTACAGCGCGGGTCGAAGCGCAGGAGCGAGACAGCCTGGACGCCGAGATCATCTATGCCTCACTGGGCATGGTGCTGTGCAGCCATCCGGACTACACCTACATGGACGCCTGCTTTCAGGCCTACAACCGCTGGCTGCAAACGTTTTGCGGCGCGGCGCCGGAGCGCTTGTTTGGTCTGGCGCAGACCGCCGTCACGTCGGTCGACGCCGCCATCAGGGACTTCGAGCGGGCCAAGGCCATGGGCTTCGTCGGCATGATGATGCCCGGCAACCCGCAGCAGGGCGATTACGACCAGCCCGAGTACGACGCCCTGTGGCAGTGCGCGGTGGACCTGGATCTGCCGATCTGCTTCCACATCCTGACCGCGCGCGGCGGTGAGATTGCCGCCGCGCTCGACAACCGTCGCGGCCATCCGCTGACGGCGTTCCTGAAGATCATGCGCACGGTACAGGACATGATCGGCCTGTTCGTGCTGGGCGGCGTGTTCGAGCGGCACCCCAGGCTGCGCATGATCTGCGCCGAGGGCGACGCCGGCTGGCTGCCGCACTTCTCGTACCGCATTGACCACGCGGTGAGCTTTCACAACCCCGGTGGCAACATCGAGGGCTTCTCGAAAATGCCCAGTCAGTACATCCGGGACAACATCTGGGTCACCTTTCAGGACGACTGGAGCGCCTTCAAGGTCAAGGACCTGCTGAACGTGGACCATCTGCTGTGGGCCAACGACTATCCGCATTCGGACTCCACCTGGCCCTGGTCGCAGGACATTCTGGCCGAACACACGGTGGACCTGACGCCCCAGGAAAGCCGCAAGATCCTGCGCGACAACGTCAGGGCGGTGTTCCGTTTGCCCCTGCCGTGAGGAAAACTTTCGTGTAGAGGACTCGCCGCATGACCAGGGAAGACTTTTACAACGAGGCACATCCGGACAGTGGCGGGCCCTTGGCCGGCTACCGGGTGCTGGAAGTCACCCAGGCCGTGGCCGGGCCGGTGGTGGGCACGGTGTTCTGCGATCTGGGCGCCGATGTGCTGCGCTGCGAACTGCCCGGCCTGGGCGACATGACACGCTGGATGGACCCCTTCCTCGACACCGGCCGTGACCTGAACGCGGCCTGCTGGCATATGTCGGTGAACCGCGGCAAGCGGGCGGTAACGCTGGATATCCGCAGACCGGAAGGGCAGGCGATTTTTCGGGACCTGGCACGTGACGCCGACGTGCTGGTCGAGAATTTCACCCCCGGCTCCATGGACCAGCTCGGCCTGGGTTACACCGCTGTGCGCGAGGTCAATCCGGCGATCGTGTACGTGTCGATCAGCGGCTTCGGGCAATGGGGGCCGCTCAGCAGCATGCGGGGCGTGGACACAGTGGCCCAGGCGGTGTCGGGCATGATGTCCATGAACGGCGTCGAGGGTGGCGATCCGCTGATTTCCACGGCCAATCTGGTCGATCACCTCACCGGCTGGCAGGGCGCGATAGGCGCCATGGCGGCTCTGCTGCATCGCCACAAAACCGGCGAGGGCCAGTACATCGACGTGGCGTTGGCCGACACCGCCATCTACGCCAGCGACCAGCGCATCATGGCCGCTCACAACGCCGACAGACGCTGGCCGCGCATGGGCAATAGCATCGACATGGGCGCGCCCATGAACTGCTATCGCTGCCGCGATGGCGGCTACGTGTACCTGTTCGCGATCCTGGACTCGCTGTGGCCGCGGGTGTGCAAGGTCATCGGGCGGGACGAACTTGCCAACGACGAACGCTGCAACGGCATGCGCAGCCGGGCCCAGAACCGCCACTTCGTCGACCAGGTCACCGCGGACTGGGTGGCGCAGCACGACCGCGACGAAGTAGTGCGCCTGCTGCAGTCCGAAGGCGTCAGTGTCGGGCCGGTCCTGGATCACGACGAGGTGGCGCGGTACCCGCAGTTTCTGGAGCACGAAAGCGTGGTCGAAATCGACCATCCCCGCTACGGCAAGCTGCGCACCTATGGCGTAGTGCCCAAGTTCTCGAAAACCCCGGCCTGGGTCCGGGGGCCAGCGCCGGACATGGGCCAGCATAACGACGCTGTGTACCGTGGCGAGCTGGGCATGGACGGGGCCCGCATTGCGGACTTGAAGAGCAAAAAGATTATCTGAAGCCGCCAGGCGCCCGATCGGCCCATGGCCGCCTTGGCACGTGTCGCCTGATCTGGTCGATGGGCGGCGCGGAGGCGGGCCGGCCAGATCCCCCGCTCCGCCTCCAGGGCCGCTCCTTACCCTACCTGGCAGGGCGCCGCGCCAGGCGCAGCCTTCAGCCGTGCGCCTCCCGCCTGCGTCGGGCGAGCACCTGGCCAAGGCCAAGGCCGATTGCCAACAGCGCGCCACCGCCAAGGCCGATCGCCACCCCGCTGCCGACGCGCGCGGACAACCAGCCAGTCATCGTCACCCCGACCGATTGGCCCAGGAAAAAGCTCGCCGCGAAGATCGACACCGCCGCACCCCGTGCCCGGGGTGCCATTTGCGTGGCATTCACCTGCAGCGTGTTGTGCAGCATGTAAAAGCCGAGTCCAGCCAGCAAACTGCCGACCACACCAAAAACCCAAGTCGGTGCGGCGGCGATGGCACCCAGGCCCAGACACAGGAAAACGGCGCCCGACCGGGCCAAGCCCACCTCACCGAGTTCCGCCACCAGGCGCCGCGCGCCCAGCGCGTACACCAGCCCCCCAGCGCCGAACACCATCAGCAGCGAACCGGCGACAGTCAGGGACACGCCAAGCCGCTGATGCAGATGCGCGGCCATGAAGGCCAACGGCCCGAACAGGAACGTGCCTTCCAGGAACACGATCAGCAGCAGAATCTGCGCCCAGCGGGCGGTCAGCACCTCGCGAAAATCGTCCAGCGTACGCGCCAGCGACGGCGTCTCCGGGCTGCCGGAGCGGCCGCTGGAGTTCGGTGGCAGGCGCCGCAAGCCGACGAACAGCTGCGCACCTACGGCACCGTAAACCCCGGCCAGCACGAAATACGGCACCCGCCAGCCCAGATAATCGGCAGCCACGCCACCGAGCCACACGCCCGCCGCCAGACCCGTGATCTGCCCGATCAGGAAGCGCGCCAGCACCGGCTGGCGCCGTTCGTAGGGCACCACGTCACCGATCCAGGCAATCGACAGCGGGATGATCGCCGCCGCCAGCGTGCCGGCCAGCACCCGCGCTGCGCGCAGCTGCCCGAAGTCGCCGGCAAACGCGCATGCCAGCGAGGCCAGCGCACAGGCCAGCACCGCCCAGGCCACCACCCGGTATTTGCCGAAGCGATCGCCGACCGGCCCCCACAGCACCTGCGAGACGCCATAGGCCAGCGCATAGAAGCTGACCACCTGCGCGGTGGTCGCCAGCGGCACGCCGAACACCTGCGCCAGCTGCGGCAGCAAGGCGTCGTTGATGCGCATCGCCATGGCGCTCGCGCCGGCGGCAAACGACAGACAGACGATGGCCAGCAACGACGGCGAGCCGACGTCCTGTAGCGGGGCATTATTCGTTGACACGGCGGGTCCGGTTGGCTGCATGGCGCGCTGGGCGCAGCGGCCGCTCGAAAAAAGTCAAATCCAGAAGCACACACGCCCGTGGCCCCAGGGCATGGAACGCCGCCGCCAATCGACCCTCGGCTCGGGGCGCCGCGGCGGCAACCAGGGCGGTCCAGGGTCGGTTCAGCCCGTTACGCGGCGTGGTCCGCGCGGCAGCACGGGCTTCCCTCCATCCTACTGAGGCTGGGTCGGAAATCCCTGCTGCGAGCTGATGACTTCCCGATCGCGCTGAAACAGCGCGCCACTTTGCAGGTACACGCACAGCAAGGAAATCAGCGACTCCAGCGCATTCCAATGGATACGCTCCCAGCCATGCGAGCCGTCGATTCCGAAGCACACCAATGCGGTGCGCAGGTCGTGACCCGCCTGCAAGGCCGCGGCAATATCGGAGCGGTAAAAGCGGAAGACGTCGCGTTGATGGGGAATTTCAAATTCCCTGCACAGCAGCAGCAGGCGCCGGGTCAGGTGGTAGTCGAACGGTCCGGAGGAATCCGCCATGGCGATGGTGGCGCCATGCTCGGCCGAATTTTGCCCCGGCGCGGTGGTGCCGTTGTCGATGGCGACCATCTCGGCAACTTCTTGCGGCAGCACGGCCGATGCACCGACGCCGACCTCTTCGAGAATGGTGAACAGGAAATAGACATCGCTGGGCAGTTTCGCATTGGCATCCAGCAGCGCCTTGAGCGTGCCCAGGGCCACTGCCACACCGGCCTTGTCGTCGAGGTGGCGGGAGTTGATAAAGCCGTTTTCCGACAGTTCCGGGTTGGGGTCCACGGCGATGAAGTCGCCGACGTAGATGCCCAGCTTCATCAGGTCGGCGACCCCGGCGACCGACTCGTCCAGGCGCAGCTCGATGTTGCTCCACTCGGACGGCTGAGCGTCCACCTCGGGACCGAACGTGTGCCCGGAAGCCTTCAGCGGCAGCAGACTGCCCCGGTAGGAACCGTGGTCGGTGAACAGCGTGACCCGCGCCCCTTCGGCGAATCGTGCATTCCAGTGACCGACGGCCACGACCTCCATGCGGCCGTTCGGCTTCAGCGCCTTGACCTGGGCGCCCAGGGTGTCCAGATGGCTCACCACAGCCCGAGCCGGGGCTGGCGCCACACCCTTCAAGGTCGCCCGGATAGCGCCCAGGCGAGTCAGCTCGAACGGCACACCCAGGCTCTTGAGCTCCTCGCACACCAGATGCACCACCCGGTCGGTGTATCCGGACGGGCTGGGGGTGTGCAGCAACTTCAGCAGGGTTTCCAGCACATAGCGCTGGTCAATGGGCAATACGTCCATGCCGGGTCGCCCTCAGCTGGCCGGCGCGGCCTGCGGCCGCCGGGTGATGGGAAACAGCAGATCGATAAAGCGCTGCGCGGTCGGCTGCGGCTCGTGGTTGGCAAGCCCAGGGCGCTCGTTGGCCTCGATGATCACATGCCCGGGCTGGTCCGGCGCCGTGATCAGAAAATCCATCCCGACGACCGGAATATTCAGCGCCCGGGCGGCCCTCACCGCCGCATCGGCCAACTGCGGATGCAGCACATCGGTCACGTCATGCAGCGTACCGCCGGTGTGCAGGTTGGCGGTCTTGCGCACCTGCAGGCTGACCCCGCTGGGCAGTACGTCGTCCAGGCCATAGCCGGCCAGGCGCACGCAGCGTGCTGTTTCGTCGTCCATCGGGATGCGGCTCTCACCGGCGCTGGCGGCCTGACGACGCCGGCTTTGTTTCCCGATCAGCTCCCGGATCGTGGTGTAGCCGGTCCCCAGAACATGCGGCGGGCGGCGGATTGCCGCTGCTACCACCTCGAAATCGATCACCACGATACGCAGGTCCTCGCCGGGCACCAGCTCCTCGAGCAGCACTGTGTCGCAATGGCGTTTGGCGACGCGGATGGCACGGTTCAGCGCCGTCAGGTCGCGCACATCGACGGTGATGCCCCGCCCCTGTTCACCGCGTGCCGGCTTGACCACCAGCCGCGGCTGCTGTTCCAGAAACAGCCGGTTCTCCCGCGACGTACCGGCCATCCGCTGCTGCGGCACGCGCAGCCCCGCGCGCAGCAAAAAGCGGTGGGTGACGAGCTTGTCGTCGCAGCAGCTCATGGCGACGGCGCTGGTCAACTCGCTCAGCGACTCGCGGCACACCACGCTGCGCCCGCCATAGGTAAGCTGGAAGTAGCCGCCCGGCGCATCGATGACATCGACGGCAATGCCGCGCCGGCTCGCCTCGTCAACGATGATCCGGGCGTACACGTTCAGCTGCTCGTAGGCGCCCGGCTGCGGACCGACGAATAACGGCTCGTTATAGGGGTTCTTGTGCTTGAGGCAGAACACCGGGACGCGCTGGAAGCCCAGCTTGTCGTACAGGCCGATCGCCTGGTGGTTGTCATGCATCACCGACAGGTCCATGAACGCCCGCCCCCGCACCTGGAAGAATTCCGCCAGTTGGCGTGTCAGTGCCTCGCCAATGCCCGGCAGCAGGGCCTGCGGATCGACCGCCAGCGCCCACAGCGAGGCGCCGTCCTCCGGATCGCCAAACGCCTCCACATGGTCGACCCCCATGACCACGCCGACCACCTTGCCGCTGGCCTCCTCTTCGGCAATCAGGTAACACAGGGTCGCCGATTTACGCTGCTGCCAGACAAATTCCGGGTCCGGCGGCAGCATGCCGCGCTTGCAGTACAGATCATGCACGGCCCGGGCATCGGCGCGACTGTTCAGGCGCCGCACGATCAACCCGGCCACCTTGCGCGCGGCAGGCCGGTAGTCGTGCAGGCGCAACCGATACGTGTGGGACGGATCGAGAAAGACGCTGCTGGGTGCACTGGCGGTCACCACGTGCGGCTCGCGCAGGTAGATGGCGATATCGCGCTGGTCCGGCGCCTCGTCGTCGAGCAGCCGGGCGACATCCATCGGATCGCGAAACGTCTGCCCGAAGATCACCCGCCCCCAGCCACAGTCGATGGCGACGTTCTGGAGGCTTGCCTGCGCCTGCTGGCGCGCGTCGCCCAGTTCGGGGTCCCAGTTGCGCAGACTCGGCGCGTTACCGCGCTCCAGGCGATGCTTGATGCGCTTATCCGGATTGCTCACCGATGCCACCGTTCCGGTTCACAGGCCATGCTGCTGAAACCACAGCTCCAGCAGGGTGATCTGCCACAGTTTCGAGCCCCGCAGCGGCGTGATGTGTGACTCCGGCTCAGCCAGCAGGGTATCCACGTACTCGGTCCTGAACAGGCCCCGCTGGCGGGCCTGCGGCTGCAGCAGGACATCGCGCACGAAGTCCAGGTACGCGCCGCGGATGAACTTCAGCGCCGGCACCGGGAAATAGCCCTTCGGCCGGTCGATGACGGCCGCCGGTATCAGCCGGCGCGCCGCCTCCTTGAGCACGTACTTGCCGCCGTCGCGAATCTTGTGTTCGGCCGGAATCCGCGCCGCCAGCTCCACCAGTTCGTGATCCAGGAACGGCACCCGCGCCTCCAGGCCCCAGGCCATGGTCATGTTGTCGACACGCTTGACCGGATCGTCCACCAGCATCACGGTCGTGTCCAGGCGCAGCGCCTTGTCGATACCGGTCTGCGCCCCCGGCTGCGCAAAATGCGCGGCGACGAAGGCCCGGCTGTAGTCCTCGGCCACCAGGTGCGGTTCGACGCAGCGCGCGTACTCGTCATGCCCGCGGTCGAAGAAATGCCGCGCGTAATCATCCAGCGGGTTGTGGCTGCCCAGCAGCGGCGGGTACCAGTGATAGCCGCCAAACACCTCGTCCGCACCCTGCCCGCTTTGCACCACCTTCACGTGCTGCGACACCTGCTGCGACAGCAGATAAAAACCCACCGCATCGTGACTGACCATCGGCTCGGACATGGCGGCAACGCAGTTTGGCAGGGCCGGCAACAGGCGGTCGGCACCGATGAAAATGCGCTCGTGCCGGGTGCCGTAATGGCGGGCGATGAGGTCCGAGTACTCGAACTCGTCCCCCTTCTCCTCGCCCACCGACTCGAAGCCGATCGAGAACGTATGCAGCCCCTGCTGCCCGGCCTCGGCCAGCAAACCGACGATCAGGCTCGAGTCCAGGCCGCCGGACAGCAGCACACCGACCGGCACGTCCGCCACCAGGCGCCGACGCACCGCCAGGCTCAGCGTGTCGAACACCTGATCCCGCCACGCCTCCATCGCCTGCCCCTCATCCGCGGCGCTGCGCTCGAACACCGGCTGCCAGTAGCAACTGGACCGCGTGCGCCCATCCGGCTCGATGCGCAGCGTGGTGGCCGGCGGCAGCTTGCGCACGCCCTGCAGCAGGGTGTGCGGCGCCGGTACCACGGCGTGAAACGACATGTAATGGTGCAAGGCCACCGGATCGATGGCGGTATCCACACCGCCGGCCGCCAGCAAGGCCGGCAGCGTCGATGCAAAACGAAACTGATTCGACTGTTCGCTGTAATACAGCGGCTTGATGCCAAGCCGGTCGCGCGCCAGAAACACCACGCCGCTATCGCGCTCCCAGATCGCGAACGCGAACATGCCCTGCAGGCGCTTTACGCAATCCGCGCCCCAGGCGTGGTATGCCTTGAGAACGACCTCGGTATCGCCGGACGAAAAGAACCGATAGCCAAGCTCCTGTAGCTGGCCGCGCAACTCGGGATAGTTGTAAATGGCGCCATTGAACACCAGCAGCAGCCCGAGCTCGCTGTCCAGCATCGGTTGCTGGGCCCGCGCGCTGATGTCAATAATTTTCAGGCGTCGGTGACCGAAGGCGACCGGCCCGTAGCCGACACTTCCCTGTCCGTCCGGGCCTCGCGGCGCCAGCACCTCAGCCATCCGATCGACGGCCGCCAGGTCCGCCCTGAGGCCGTCAAAACGAACTTCACCCGCGATGCCGCACATGCCCTCTCCTGGTTCGGATTCCCACTACCAGAAGGATGGGCCAGAAATCCTGGCAGCAGCGTTTGGTCATCATCCTGTGGCTTGTGCTTGAAATGCCGGGCGCGACCCGAGCCGCAAGACTAAAGATCAAGACCTTAAAGACCAGTAAAGAATCAAAAAAAATCTGCAAGCTTCCACTTCCGGGAAGCAGCAAGCGTATGGGTTTACGCCGGCAATGGCAACTCACAGCCCTGAGGCGTTCGGGGATCATCCCCCATGAATCCGCCGCCCGACCCAGGGAAAAAAACCAAACCTGTCGCCCGAATCCGGCTGATATCGGAAGCACAAAGCCCAGTCACCACCTTGCACCGTCCTGACCTGGCCTACGCCGCCTCGGCCGGTGCCGAAAAGGAAAAGCCGAAACTGCCCAGGCACCCGTAGTCGGCGTGAAACACGTCACCTGGCGCCACCGGCACGGCGCGCGTGAACGAACCGGCCAGGATCACCTGCCCCGCCTCCAGCCCCACGCCATGTCGGGCGAAGCGCCGCGCCAGCCAGGCGATACCGGCCGCCGGATGGCCCAGCACGCCAGCCGCCAGACCGGTCTCCTCGACCACGCCATTGCGGTACAGCACCGCGCCGGCCCAGCGCAGGTCAATGTCAGTCGGCCGCACCGGCCGGCCGGCCAGCACCACACCGGCACTGGCTGCGTTGTCGGCGATGGTGTCGAGCACGCCCCGCCGCTGGCCGGTTTCGGCATCCACCCGCTGCGTACGGGCGTCAATGACCTCGATCGCCGGTTGTACGTACTCGGTGGCTCGCAGCACGTCGATGATCGACACTGTTTCGCCCGACAGCGGCGCGCCGAGCACGAAAGCAAGTTCCACTTCCACCATCGGCACGATGAAACGATCGCCGGCTATGACCTCGCCATCGGCAAAGAACATGTTGTCCAGCAGCGTGCCGTAGTCGGGCTCATTGATGCCAAAGGCCTGCTGCATGGCACGCGAGGTCAGGCCGATCTTGCGGCCCCGTACGGTCCGCCCGGCAGCAATCTTGTCCGCGATCCAGGCCGCCTGGATGGCGTAGCTGTCGTCGATGGTCAGCTGCGGGAAATCCCGCAGCAGTTGTCGCCGGGGCGTGCGCGTGCACTCCGCCTGCTCCAGCTCGGCAACGATGGTCTCGATCGCGGTGGGGGTCAGTGCCGGCGCGGCGTGACCCCTAGCCACCGAAGTGCTTCACGATCAGCGGGTACATGGCGTCCCAGCGCTGGGTCTGTGCCCAGTGACCGCAGCGGTCGAGCACGTGCAGCTCGGCGTTTTTCAGGTGCTGCAGGAAGTACAGGCTGGTTTCCAGCGGCACGATGCGGTCCTGACGGCCATGCACGATGCACACCTCGTGCGGCAGCCGCGACAGCGCGATCTGCGGCACGATCAGCTGGTCCATGCCGTCGCGCATGGCGGCGAACATGTTCTCCTGCACGGCGCGTATCTTGGGGTCGGTGGCGGTGGCAAAACGCGTCTGGACAATGTTCTCAAGCTCCGGCACGGCGGCCGGATCATGCACGAAGCTGTGCATCATTTCGCGATAGCGGGCGATGCGCGGATCATCGTAGAAAGCCAGCAGGCGGTGCATTTCGTAGGTCCAGTGGTGCGGCGCGCCAATGGCCCCCATCAGCAACACCTTGTCGAAACGCTCCCGCGCCTGCACCAGCATGTGCAGGGTCAGGGCACCACCCATGGAGTTGCCGACCACGTGGGCACGCTCCAGGCCCATGGTGTCCATCAGGCCCAGCAACTGTTCCACGCGGGCGCCAATCCAGCCCAGAATGTGCCGCGGCAACTCGGCCGGCAGTTCGGTCTGTCCAAAACCGGTCAGGTCCGGCGCAATCACGTAGTAGTGTTTGGCCAGGTCCGGCATGCATCGGGTCCAGTTCGATGCCGCCGTTGCACCCGGACCCGCGCCGTGCAGGAGGATCGCCGGTGGCGCCTTGGGATCGCCCGCCAGCAGTACATGACTGACCAGCGCGCCGGACTGGATTGACTTCTCGACTATGGATGTGCTCACAGGTAACTCCCGATGATGAAACGGCAATCTGGCGTTGATGGGCACGCCTCGGCGCGCCGGCAACCTGCGGCAATTGTAGCCGCGCGTCGGCAGCCGGCAGTGCCACGGCGCCGGCAGGCCCCAGCCCGAACCCGCGCATGACCGATTCCGACAGCGGGAACCCGGGGCTGCTGCGCCGCTGGGCGCTGTACGACTTCGCCAACAGTGCCTTTCCAACCGTCATCGAGACCTTCATCTTCGCCGCGTATTTCACGCGTCAGGTGGCGCCCGACCCCATCACCGGCAGCGCCCTTTGGGGCACGGCCATCGGTTTGTCCGGCCTGCTGGTGGCGGTGTTGTCGCCGATCCTTGGCGCCATCGCCGACCAGGGCGGTGGAATCCGCGCCTGGCTGATCGGCACTACCGCGCTGTGTGTGCTGCCGACGGCCGCGCTGTGGTGGGTTACGCCGCACTCGCCCTATCTGCTGACGGCCCTGCTGCTGGTCGGCACGGCGGCGCTCGGCATGGAACTGGCAAGCGTGTTCTACAACTCGCTGTTGCCGCGGTTGGCGCCGGTCGAGCGGCTGGGCCGCTGGTCGGGCTGGGGCTGGGGTTTGGGCTATGCCGGCGGGCTGGGCTGTTTGATGCTGGCCCTGTTTGGCCTGGTCAGCGAGGATGCCTGGTGGCCGTTGCCGCGCGGCGATGCCAGCCACGTGAGGGCCACCTTTGTGCTCGCGGCGGTGTGGTTCGCGGTGTTTTCCCTGCCGCTGCTAACGGCGCGCCTGCCCGGCCCACAGCCGCGGCGCCGGCTCGAACTGGGCAAGAGCCTTGGCAGCTTGTGGCACACCTTGCGCGGCCTGACCTGGCGCAGTCCGCTGCTGCGCTTTCTGATCGCCCGCATGCTCTACACCGACGGCCTGGCCACGCTGTTTGCGTTCGGCGGGGTCTATGCTGCCGGCAGTTTTGCCATGGACGAATCCCAGGTGCTGGCGTTTGGCATCGGCCTGAACATCACCGCCGGCCTGGGTGCCGTGGTGTTTGCCCCGCTCGATGATCGCCTGGGCAGCCGCAACACCATCGCGCTGGCCCTGGTGGGATTGCTGCTGGCCGGTGCGGGCACCCTGCTGGCCCAGTCCAGCACGGGATTCTGGATCGCCGGACTGGCCCTGGGCATCTTCGTCGGACCCGCGCAGGCCGCCAGTCGCACCTTGCTGGCGCGGGTCGCGCCGCCCGAGCAACGCACCCAGGTCTTTGGCCTGTTCTCGTTGTCGGGCAAAGCCACGGCGTTTCTGGGACCAATGCTGGTCGGCTGGGTGACCTTTGCCAGCGGCAGTCAACGCATCGGCATGGCAGTGATTCTGGTGCTATGGCTGGTCGGTCTGGGCCTGTTGCTCAGCTTGCCGGCGGATCGGCCCGGCGCGCGTGAATGAGTTCGGCCACCGCCTGATGCAGGGCGCGCGCCGCGCGCTCGTGCGGCTGGCCCGGGCCGGGCTCCGCCAGCAGCCCGGCTGCCGATAACGGGGCGCCAATGTGTACCGTGATCGGCCGGGCGCGTGGCCAGCGCCGGGCCACCGGCCAGGCCTGGTCAGCGCCTTCTATGTATACCGGCAATACCGGCACGTCGGTGTGTTCCAGCAACAGGCCGATGCCGGGCAGGAACGGCTCAAGCGCACCGCTTCTGGAACGGGCGCCTTCCGGAAACCAGACCAGCGCATTGCCGGCTCTGAGGGCCGCCAGGCCAAAGGCGAGACTCGACAGCGCCCGCCGCTCGGAATCCATCGGCAACACCCGCGCCAGGCGCGAGATCACCCGCATCGGCCGGCTGGCCAGCATGATCCCGGCCCAGCCGGCCCAGCACAGTTGCCGCAAACTGCGCCGCCCCAGTGCCGCCCCCAGCGCGGGCGCGTCGAGATAGCTGCTGTGGTTGGGCGCCAGCAGGTAGGCGCCGCGCGCCGGCAAGTGCTGTGCACCCCGCACACGCAGCCGGAACGCACCGCGCATCAACAGCAGGTTGAAACCCAGCAGCAGCCAGCGCAGCGGCAAGGTCCAGGCGGGTGGTGGTGCCAACCAGCGCCGCTGGGCAGGGTCGAGCACCGACTCCGGGTGCTGGAGCAAGGTCTGCGGCAACGCCGAGTCCGCAACGCTGACTTCGCGCAACAAGTCCCGCACCGTCGCTATGCGGGCGATGGCTTCCTCGGACAGCTGCACGCCGCTTCGGGACGCGATGTCCAGGCCGAAGTTCAGCCACCCGAGCGAGTCGAGCCCCAGGTCGAGCTGCACGTGGCTGTCCGGCGTCAGTGGGCGGTCGGCATAGCGTTCGCGCAGGAAGTCCCACACCGCCCGCGCCCGCGGATCGGCCAGCTGCGCCTCATCCGCGACGCTCAGGCGCGCGTCGGCACCTGGCCGCTGCTGGGCGGCGCGCGCCTCGCGATAACGCTCGGCCAGCAGATGCCGGCGCAGCTTGCCAAGCGCCGTGCGCTCCAGCAGGTGTTCGGTGACGGCAAACTCCACCACCCGTTGATAACTGGGCAAACGCTGCGATTGCTCGGATAGCGCCTGGCGCACATCCGTCCCGGCATCGTCCGCGGCGGCGCCGGCACCCGGCTGCGCGACCAGAAGCGCCACCAGACGACGGTCAATTTGCAGCACCGCCGCCTCGGCAATCAGCGGGTGCGCCTGATAGACCGCTTCCACTTCCTCCGGCTGAATGTTCTTGCCGCTCTCGGTCACGATCAGGGTCGAGGCGCGGCCGAGTACTTCCAGGCACCCGTCGCTATCCAGCCGGCCCAGGTCGCCGGTGCGAAACCAGCCATCCGGGGTAAATGCGTCCTTATTGGCCTGCGGCAGATCGAAATAGCCAGCGAACACGCCGCCGCCGCGCACTTCAATTTCGCCGGCACCGGCCTGCGCCTGATCCTCCCCCGGTGGCGGCGCTCCCAGGCGAAGCTCGGTGCCCGGCACCGGCCGGCCGGCCGTGCCTGACCCACCGTCATCGTGCAGACGCAGCGTCAGCAGCGGCGAGGTTTCGGTCAGGCCATAGCCGACCGCCACCTGCCAGCCCAGGGCACTCAAAGCATCGTCAAGCTCCGCCTCCAGCGCCGCGCCGCCACACGCCAGCAGACGCAGCTGCGGGGCGAGCTGCCGGTGCAGAGGCGTCAATACACGCCGGGCAAAACCCGAGCCCAGTCGCGGCGCCGCCAACCGGGCCAGACTACGCAAACCACCCAGCAGGCGGCGGCGCGGCGGCGACAAGCCGGCGATTCGGGCATCGATGCCTTCCAGCAGCGCCCGGTACAGGCGCGGCACACCGATCAGCACGCTGGCTTGTCCCTCGCGTAGCGCGTGCATGATCTGCGCCCCACCGGTCGCCCCGGGCAGCAGCAGGACCAGGCCGGCGCACAGCGGCAGCAACAGGCCTATGACCAAGGGATACACATGGTGCATCGGCAGCGGCAGCAACACCCGGTCGCCGATCCGCGCCAGATCCAGCCCGGCCACCGTGCGCAGCTGATACAGCAGGTTGGCGTGGCTCAGCGGCACGCCCTTGGGCGCACCCGTAGTGCCGGAGGTATAGAACATCACCGCCGTGCTGGCCGGGTCGACCGCCACCGCGCGCGTCCGTGTCGCCCCATTCGCGTCCGCAAGATCAGGCGCCAGCAGCACGGGTAGCCCGCTGCCGTGCAGGCGGGGCGCGGTGTCGACGTCGGTAATGGCGCATCGCACCCGGGCATCGTCGAGCACGTGATGCAGCACCTCGTCCGTGCTGTGTACGTCAAGCGGCAGCAAGACGCCGCCAGCGCGCAGCACCGCCAGCGCCGCCAGCGCCCAGGGCAACCCGCTTTCCGCCAGCAACAGCACCCGCTCGCCGGCCCGCAGACCGGTCTCCTGCAGGGCCGCGGCGGCATGCTCCACGCGCTGTGCCAGCTGCGCATAGCTCAGCGCCTGCTCGCCCGTGGCCGCGAACCAGCGCAGCGCTGGAGCGTCGCCAAAATCATCCAAGTGCTGGATCAGGCTGACCAGATCGGCAGCCGGCGCAATCTTCAAAGCCACCGCAACCCCCTGCCCTGCGTGCCGCCGCTTACCATAGCAAGCCTACACGCATGCCCGGCCCGACCTCCACGGGCGACAATCACCTGCCCGTATTGGGCGGACAAGGCTGGCGCCAGTATCTCGCCGCCGCGACACCCACCATCCCGGAGACCAAACCGTGAGCGCAGCACGCATCGGCCTGGCACTTGGCAGTGGCGCCGCTCGCGGCTGGGCGCACATCGGCGTGCTCAAGGCCCTGACTGGCGCCGGTATCGAAGTGTCCGCGGTCTGCGGCAGCTCCATCGGCGCTGTGATTGGGGCCGCCTTCGCCGCCGGCAAACTGGCCGAGCTGGAGGCCTGGGCGCGCAAGCTGTCCTGGCACAACGTCATCGGCCAGCTGGACCTGCGCCCGTCAGGTGGTGGCCTGATCGCGGGCGAGCGCGCCACCAAAACCCTGGCTGATCTGATCGGCCATACCGACATCCAGACCCTGTCCATCCGCTATGGCGCGGTGGCGACCGAGCTTGGTTCCGGCCGCGAGGTATGGCTGCAGGATGGCGACCTGGCGCGCGCGATGCGTGCCTCCATCGCCATGCCGGGCCTGCTGGCGCCACTGAATCTGGATGACCAGTGGCTGGTCGATGGCGGCCTGGTCAATCCGGTGCCGGTGTCCTTGTGCCGGGCACTGGGCGCGGAGGTGGTGCTGGCGGTCAATCTCAACGGCGGCATCGCCGGTCGTCACCGCCTGCGTCCGGTACCGGTCAAGGCCGACACCACCAGCAACGACACCCGCAGCCTGGCCGCCTTGCTGCGTGACGGCGCCGGCAACCTGCTGGCCCAGCTACTGCGCCAGGATCGGCAGCAGCCAGGCTATTTCGACGTACTTCTTGGCGCCGTCAACATCATGCAGGATCAGATCACGCGCGCCCGCCTGGCCGGCGACCCACCGGACCTGCTCCTGCAGCCGCGCCTGCAACACATCGCGATGTTGGAATTCAACCGCGCCGGGGAATCGATCGCCGCCGGCGAGGCGGCCATGCAGGCACTGCTGCCGGCGCTGCGGGATTTGCTCAGCGATCTGTGACCGACTGGCCCGGCGCGGCTTTCAGCCGACGATGCCGTCGACCCAGGCCTGCGCGGCGTCCAGATCCTCATCCAGCAGCAGCACGTGGCCGAGCTTGCGGCCGGCTCGCGGCTGTTTGCCGTACAGGTGCAGCCGGGCACTGGGGTGAGCCAGGATACGCGCCAGCGGAGGTGCGCCGTTGGCCCACAAATCGCCCAACAGGTTCAGCATCAGGGCCGGGCGCAGCGGCTCGGCGTCGCCCAACGGCAGGCCGCAGATGGCCCGCAGGTGCTGCTCGAACTGCGAAGTCACGCAGCCGCCAAAGGTGTAATGCCCGGAGTTGTGGGTGCGCGGCGCCACTTCGTTGATCAGTAACTCGCCACTGTCCAGCACGAACATCTCCACCGCCATCACACCCACGTGACCGAGTCCCTCGGCCACCGCCACGGCGAGGGCCTGCGCGCGCTGGGCTACCGCCGGGGCTACCCGCGCCGGGGCCCGCGTAACGTGCAAAATGTGCTGCCGGTGCTCGTTCTGCGCCAGCGGGTAGCAGCGAATGTCGCCATCGTGGCCGCGCGCCAGGATCACCGAGATTTCCTTGTCGTACTGCACCCAGGCCTCGAGCACCGCCGGTGCTTCAGCGATGGCGGTCCACGCCGCCGCTGCGTCGTCCCCGGCGCCGATCCGCACCTGACCCTTGCCGTCGTAGCCGCTGGTGCGGGTCTTGAGCACCGCTGGCCGGCCAATACCGCGCAGCGCCTGATTTAACGAGGCCAGGTCGTCCACCGCCGCGTAAGCGGTTTGCGGCAACTGGTGTCGGTTCAGGAACTCGCGCTGGCGCAAGCGGTCCTGCACCGTGGCGAGCGCCGCCGCGCTCGGATACACCGGGCGCAGAGGTTCGATCTGCGCCAGCACCGTCGCCGGCACGTGTTCGGTCTCTATGGTCAGCACATCGCAATGCGCAGCCAGGTAGCGGGCCGCCTCCACGTCATCCAGGGGCGCTGTGATGATTTCCGCGAACGGCGCCGCGCAGCAGTCAGGGTCCGGGTCCAGGGCATGCACGCCATAGCCCATGCGCCGCGCTTCCATGGCCAGCATGCGGCCGAGCTGGCCGCCGCCCAGCACG
>CAZZHF010000015.1:0-4634 GCA_964653545.1 uncultured Gammaproteobacteria bacterium
CCACGTCCATTGCCAAGCGCGGCACCCGGGTGGCGCTGCCGCCTGGCGTCAACCCGACCCGCAGTCCCAATTTCGCTTTCGAGCTGTCGGTGATGTTTCCGAATTTCCTGGTGCACATCATGGATGGGCTTTACTTCACGCATCAGTTCCACCCACTGTCGGTGGACCAGACGCTGTGGGAGGGAATTCAGTACTTCCCGCCGCCGCAAAACGCGGGCGAGCGCTTCAGCCAGGAATACGGTCAGGTGCTCCAGCGCAATGCCTGGCTGGAAGATACCGCCACCATGGAAGCCACGCATGCGGCGCTGAAGTCCGGCGCCAAGAAAGTGATGCACCTCCAGGATCAGGAGGTGCTGCTGCGCCACCACTACCAGGCGGTGGACGAGTACGTGAATAGCTGAAGGCGGGGAGAAGCATATGAGCAGCGATCTGTTACCGGCCAGCTACCGGCACCTCGAGCCATGGGTTGAACGTTGGGCATTGGCCTCGCAGGTCGAGCGGGAAACCACGCGCCGTGCCAGCACGGGCGCTCAACTGAAAGCATTTTATGACGCCCTGGTTGCCGAGGGGGACGGCATCGTCGCCCATCTGAACGCGCTTGCCCTGGACCAGCTGGCGGCGCCCGAGCAGCGGCTGCTGTACCTGATGCTGTCCCTGGCCGAGGTGGCGCCGCATGTGGAGCTGTACCGCGGCGACCCGCGCGTGCCGTTCAGCTTTGAGGAAGAGCGCTTCATCGCTGAGCACGGCGCGGCGCCCGGTTTCAACGGCGACCTGTACGCCCTGCCCAATCGACCGGCCTGAACCGTGGCAGACGATGACATCGCCCGGCGCCTGGCCCGCCTGGAGTCACTGGAAGCGATCCGCGACCTGATCGCAGGCTACGCGCGGGGCGCCGACCGCAACAACGATCCGGCCATCATGGCGCCGTTGTTTGCGAACGACGCCACTTGGGCGGCCAAGGGTTTCGGGCCGTTCAAGGGCCGGGATGCGATCGCTCAGGGTCTGGCCGAGACCGGGCGCACCGATATCCTGTGGTCGCTGCATTACATGATCTCGCCGCTGATCGAGCTGGCGGCGGATGGCCGCACCGCTGCCGGAAACTGGTACCTGTGGGAGCTCGCTACCATGCCTGGCAAGACCGCCGACCAACCGGACTCGATCTGGGTCGGTGGCACCTATCAGGCCGATTTCTCCCAGCAGGACGGGCGCTGGTATTTTCAGAACATCTGGCTGGAAATCCGGCTGGCGACACCGTTCGAGGAGCCTTGGGCCGGCCGGCCGCTGCGTCGCTTCGAGTAGCCGGTCGAATCCGGGCACCGCGGCCGCGGAGTCCTAGCAAACCGGAGGTAGTCCATGACCGCGCTGCGTTTTGGTGTGTACTGCGAGATGCAGTCCGCACCTGACAAGTCCCACGCCGAGCTGGCCTGGGAGGTATTTCGGCTGATCGAACAGGCCGACACGCTCGGCTATGACCTGTATAGCCTGATCGAACACCACTTTTTCCCGACCTTCGGCATCTCCGCCAATCCCCTGGGACTGTTCACGGCAGTCGCGCAGCGCACGCAGCAGATTCGTCTGCGCACCCTGTGCCACACGCTGCCGCTGCACAACCCGCTTGTGCTGGCCGGCGAGATCGCTATGGCCGACATTCTTACCGGTGGCCGGCTGGAAGTCGGCGTCGGGCGCGGCCACGCCTGGCTGTACCCACCGGCCGGCATTCCATTCGAGGAAAGCCGAGGCCGCTACGAGGAAGCCCTGGAACTGCTGCGCCTGGCCTGGTCCGGCGAGCGCTTTTCGTTTCATGGCCGCTACACCCACGTGGACGACGTGCAGGTGGTGCCGCAGCCCGTGCAGCGGCCGTATCCGCCGATCTACATGACCGGCACCAGCGGCGCAGCTTTTCGTATCGCCGCCCGGCACGGCTGGCGCATCTGCTCCGGCGGGCCGGCGCCGATTGAGGTATTCGCCGATGGCTTCAAGACCTACCGCGATGCCTGCACCGAGTTCAGCACCCGGCCACACGTCGGTTACGTACGGGCGGTGTTCCTGGCCGATGACGAGAACACCGCCCACCGCGAGGCACGCGAGGCGATCATGAAGTTCTTCGAGTACAACGTGCGTCCGCATGACTCACTGCTGGACCCTACGCTACAGGAACCATTGCACGCGGCAGGCTACGCGTTCTACGCCAGCGATGCCCTGCAATCCATGAAGAAGCTCAGCTACGACGACATCCTGGCCCAGGACATGGTGTACGTGGGCACGCCTGAGCAGATCGCGCGTCGTCTGACCGACCTGCACGGCCAATGGCAGTTCGACGAATTCTCCATCGTCTCTCACTACGGCGGCATTGCCCCGCACCAGGCGTACCGCAATCAGGAGCTGTTCGCTCGGCGCGTGATACCGGAGTTTCGCTGACACGCCCACAGGCGGGCGACCCGAAAACCCTTATGTGGCATACACAAAGCCTTGACCAGCTTGGTCAGGCGATGACGAAGGGCGGCCTGAGCGCCGCTGCCCTCACGCAGCACTTCCTGGATCGCATCGGCGCACTGAATCACGCCGGGCCGGCGCTGAACGCCGTGCGCGAGGTGAACCCACGGGCGAGCGACATCGCCAGAGCCTTGGACGATGAGCGCCGCGCCGGCCAGGTACGTGGCCCGCTGCACGGCATTCCGGTGCTGCTCAAGGACAACATCGCCACCGGCGATGGCATGGCCTGTACCGCGGGTTCGCTGGCTCTGGCGGACCTGCGACCGCGCCAGGATGCTGAACTGGTGCGTCGCCTGAGGGCAGCGGGCGCGGTGATTCTTGGCAAGTGCAACATGACCGAGTTTGCCGATTATTTGGCCGATGTCATGCCGTCCGAGTTCAGCTCCGTCGGCGGCGTGGTGCGCCATCCGTGGGGCAAGCGTTACGACCGAGGCGGTGGGTCCAGCGTCGGCGCGGCCTGCGCCGTGGCGGCCGGCCTGTGCGTGGCGGCGGTCGGCAGCGAAACACAAAACTCCATTCAGACCCCGGCCAGCCAATCCGGCGTGGTCGGTCTTAAGCCCACGGTCGGGCTGGTCAGCCGCTGTGGCGTGGTGCCACTGGCGATCAGTCAGGACACAGCCGGACTGATTGCGCGTAGCGTGGCCGATGCTTCGGTGCTGCTGTCAGCCCTGGCCGGCGTGGACCTTAACGACACCCTTACGCTGGGCGCGGCGGCGCACGTGCACGCCGACTACTCGCGGTTTCTCGATCCACAGGCTCTGCGTGGCGCGCGTATTGGCGTGCCAAGGCAGGTCTATTTTGGGCGGGAAGAGCAGCAAGACGCCGAAGCGCTGGTCGAACAAGCCATTGTCACCCTGCGCACCGCCGGGGCGATTATCATCGACCCCGCCGATGTGCCGACGGCACATGAGGTTGCGCGGCTGCGTTCCAGCGTGTTTGCGTGCGAGTTCAAGGCCGGCTTGAACGCCTTTCTCGCCGCCCAGAACGAAGCGGCGCCGGTGCATTCGCTGGGAGAAATCATTGCCTTCAACCAGGCGCATTCCGAGCAATGTCTGACGTACGGTCAGCTGTTGGCCGAGAATGCCGAGCGCAGCGGCGACCTGGATGCCCCCACCTATCAGGCTGACCGCCTGCGGGACATCACCCTGACCCGGGAACTGGGCATCGACGCGGTGTGTCGGACCTATGGGCTGGATGCACTGGTCATGCCGGGCGGGGCAGCCGCCAAGCTGAGCGGCAAGGCCGGTTACCCGGCCATCACGGTACCGATCGGCCATACCGGCAACGGCAGTCGCGTGGGTATGAGTTTCATTGGCCAGGCGTTCAGCGAGCCGCGTCTGATCGCGCTGGCGTATGCCTTTGAACAGGTCCGCGGCGGGCTGTCGCTGGCGCTGCCCGATGGGCTCTGAATCTGCCGTGACGCCCAATCTGCACGCCCTGCTGATCATCGACATGCAGAATGACTTCGTACTGCCCGGTGGCCCGACGGCAGTGGCCGGCGCGCCAGCAACGGTGCCCAATGTGCGTCGCGTGCTGGAGAAGTTTCGTGTCGCCGGCTGGCCGGTATTTCACTTGATTCGCCATTACCGGCCCGATGGCAGCGACGTGGAGCTGTTTCGCCGCGATGCCTTCATGCAAGGGCCCGCTTATTTGCTGCCCGGTAGCACGGGAGCGCGGATCGTTGCGCAACTCGCGCCTCAACCGGGGGAGCAGGTGATCGTGAAACCGCGTTTCAGTGCCTTCATGGGTACGGCGCTGGATCTTGCGCTGCGCCGGCGTGGCGTCAGGCAGCTTGTGGTGTGCGGCACGCAGTATCCGAATTGCATCCGTGCCACGGTCATGGACGCCGTGAGTCTGGATTACGCGGTCACGCTGGTTACCGATGCCACCTCGGCGCAGACCGCCACAGTGGCTGAGGCCAATATCCTGGATATGGCCAACATCGGCGTGGCGTGCCGGACCACGGCGCAGCTAGAGGCGCTTGATTGCTGAGGCCCTGCCGGTGCGTTGGACGTCGCACCGGTCCTGGTCTGAATGTATTTGCATGCGTCGGGTCACGTCTGTGCGACGCCGCGAAATCTGGGAGCACAAGGGGATATCTGAGGGGCACGTCCGGTTCCCACGCCCGGCGGGACCAGGGA
>CAZZHF010000015.1:4734-20197 GCA_964653545.1 uncultured Gammaproteobacteria bacterium
GGCAAGGGTCGATCATTCCAGGGCCGTGTTCCCGTTTGGAACGTCGCGGCGGTGTTGGTTCAGTTGCTCCCTTTCGCCGCTCAGATGACGTGGGTTCCGCGGATTGGCGGAGCGACCGGACGCTTGCCCTTGCGGCTCGGCGTCGCGCTCGGTTGTTCGCTGAATATTGCTCCGCGGGGTCCGGGTGGTTTGTCGGCCCGGGTTGCGCGCGCCGCGGTCCAATGCAGGCCGCGCAGCTGTCGTGTCTGTGTCTTGCCCAGCCGTTGCCCTTCGACGCTGGAGCGCCTCCGTCCGGGCGTCCACCGCGCCGCGCTGTGCGGGGAGCACGTGTACTCTGGGCGTGACCTCACTGCTGAGCCGGGGCGTGCCTTCGGTGCCCGGCAAGGGCCTGATGGCTGATCGCGCTGGCGCCCGCTGTGAGGCATCCACGGATCGATGTTCGCGTTCGGCGAATGGTCTTTGTGGGGGTGGCGTGACTGTGCTGTTCGTCGCGGGAACCGGTTCAAGGGCAGACGGCTGCGGTACCCGCCCGGGAGCGTTCTGTAGCGTTCGCTCGCGTGTGGCAAATGGCCGGTCCCGCAGCGGCGGTGCGTGGCGTGCCACTACCCGGCGCTTGACCGCTTCATCTGGCGGACGAACTCGGGTCGCCTTGGCCGCACCGAAGACGCTTTGCGCTCCCGGCGTCATCGGAGCCACGCGGGTGATGTCGCCGGTGGTGATCGCATCGCCGTCGAGGCGAATCGCTGCTTTGCGTACCGATTGCGAGTTCTTGAACACATCGCGGGGCACGGCGGTGATGGCACCTGAAACCGCGCGGTTGACGTGGTCTACCTGACCGATATCGACATCGCCACGGGCGTAGTTGTTATAGACGCCAGTGATCATCGTGTCTTCAATGACAGCATTGTTGACATTGATCCGGGTGAAATAGTCGCGGCTGGCCTGGTAACACGGCACGTAGACATCGCGCGGACCCAGCGGGAACCAACCGATGGACGACCCATAGCCTGAGCTGGACGAGGGGCTCCAGCCGCGACCACCGATGAACGCGACCAGCGCGGGTGCGTAGACCGAGCGCCTGTGGCGCCGCACTGGAATCCAGCCCCAGTTGTTGGATACGGAAACCCAACGCCCATAGTGGAATGGCGCAAAGCCCCACGGTGCATGGTCCACCCAGGTCCAGCCCCATGGCTCCTGCCAGACCCAATGCCCATCGCGATAGGGTGCCCAACCGGCATCAACCCGGTTGGGGAACCAGACATCGCCGTAGCTGGGCACCGAGCGCCAGCTGCCGTAATCGTCCAAATCCGCGTAGCCCACCAGGTCGTCATCGACGTAACGCAGCGCCACTGAGCGGTCCAGACGCCGGTCGCGGTCAAGGCTGTAGCGATCGAAAGCGTCCTGACGGGGTGGGCCGAAGATCTCGTGGTCGCGCAGATCTGCTCCGTGGACGCGCACCGCATCCCCGGCGTGCAACGGAACACTGGCGTTTTCGCCGAATGCTTCGCCGGCGCCCTCCCATACAACAATCGTTGTTCGGTCACTTAACGGGTCGACATCGATGCGGTAGCGGCCGGGACGGATGGCATTGAAGGCGAGGGCAGGCGTGGCTACCTCGTAGATTTGCCCCGGATCCATGCGCCGCACCCGAAGATTGATAGTGCCCTGTGTCAGCCGGAACTGCGCAATGCGGTCGTCCAGTTGCAGGATCTCAAGGCTGGTGTCCGACCCGAGGCGCAGCGCCGCGCTGCCGACCTGCAACTCGCCGCGCGCGTTGTGATCAGTCCACAGGCGATCACCACGGATCAGCGGACGATTGCGCACGAGACCGACCCACTCGTCCTCGCCGGCCGGCGAGTAACTGATCTCACCTTGGCTGTGACTCAGGCGCGCCACGCGTCCGGTCGGATCGCCGTGCACCGCGTCGGCAACCGGCACGCAGCACAAGGAAACCAGCAATACGCCAGCAATGGCGGTTAGCCGCGACGGCTCAGGCATGGAAGGCCTCTTGTAATGCCGCAGCCACGAGTTCTCCGGCTGGAGCGACTGGGCGCTGGCGCGGGGCGGAACATTCTGTGAACAAGACATCCGTGGCTGTATCCAAGTTACTTTAAGCCTATCCGCTTGGGTTGGGGGTGTTGGGCTGTTTTTTGGACGAACTGGCGCTGAAAAAGCGGAAACGGGTGCTCTCAGCGGCCCCGAAAGCCGCCGCCGGAGTGAGTTTTCAGCTATGTTCGGTACCGTACATAAAGTATTCGGGAGCTGAATTTATAGTTCTCGTGGCAGCGGGGAGACTGCTTGCCTGCCTCTGCGCTCGTTGAGGTCCGTGTGCCCACAACCCACACAGTTACCTGTTGACTGCCTTGTCGGCCGAGGTCCAGAACCGCTTGTTCGGCAAGCTGGAGCGCGTAGACCTGAAGGTTGGTCAAGTGCTGTACGAGTCCGGGGCGACCTTTCGCCACGTCTATTTTCCGATCGACAGCATTGTGTCGCTGCTGTACGTGATGGAAAGCGGTGCGTCGGCGGAGATCGCGGTGGTCGGCAACGAGGGCCTGGTCGGTGTCTCGCTGTTCATGGGTGGGGAAAGCACCCCGAGCCGCGCCATTGTGCAGAGCGCGGGTCAGGCCTACCGGCTGCCCGGAGACCTGGTACTGGACGAGTTCAATCGCCACGGCGAGCTGCTGCTACTGCTGCTGCGCTATGTCCAGGCGCTGCTTACCCAGATGGCTCAGACAGCGGTGTGCAACCGGCATCATACGATCGACCAGCAGCTGTGCCGGTGGCTGTTGTTGTCCCTGGATCGCTTGCCAGGCAATCACTTGACCATGACCCAGGACCTGATCGCCAACATGCTTGGCGTGCGCCGTGAGGGGGTGACCGAGGCGGCCGGCAAGTTGCAGCGGCTCGCTGTCATCGAGTACCAGCGTGGGCAGATCACGGTCCTGGACCGACCCGAGCTCGAGCGGCTCAGTTGCGAGTGCTACGCGGTGGTCAGCCGGGAAACCCGACGCCTGCTGCCTTTTCTGCCCCCGTTCGCCTCGCGGGGTAACTGAAGCGCCGGGCCGCTGCTCCGGGCGCGGGTGCAGTAGAGCGCTCCCGGGAAATGCCGCGCAGTATGTGGCCTGGCGCACGGACATGCTCTCGCAGGCCGTTACACTCAGGCTGCGGGATAGCCTCAGCGCCTGTTCCGTGCCAGCCTGGCGTCACTGTGTTGCAGGACAAGTGTGTGTCAACCGCAACACCCGGGCGAGTGATCAATCGCCTGATCAAAGCCTTGCCAGGCAAGGACCGCAACCGGATTCTGGGACACTGCACGCCGGTCAGTCTGGTTTTTGGGACTGTCCTGTGTGAGCCGGAGCAGCCGTGCCCACAGGTGTATTTTCCCCTCACCGGCTTCATTTCACTGGTAGCCGTTGTTGGCGCCCACCCCCCGTTGGAAATGGGACTGATCGGCAGCGAGGGTTTGCTTGGGGCGACCCTGCTGTTGGGGGTCAATACGGCGCCGCTGCGCGCCGTGGTGCAAGGCTCCGGCAGCGCTTTGCGGATGACTGCCCCGCAGCTTCGGCGCGAACTGCGCGACAGCCCCGCTGTGCGCCGTATTCTTGGCGGCTATTTGTATGTGTTGATGGCGCAGTTGTCGCAAACTGCCGCTTGTACTCGTTTCCATAACGTGGAGGCGCGCCTGGCGCGCTGGTTGCTGATGACGCATGACCGCGCACACGCGGATCATTTCGATCTGACGCACAGTTTTCTTGCCGATATGCTTGGTGTGCAAAGGGGCGCGGTCACCATTGCCGCGGGCAAGCTGCAACGCAGGAAGCTGATTCGTTATACCCGCGGCGCGATTGGTATCCTCGACCGCGGTGGACTCGAAGCCGCTTCGTGCGAATGCTACGCATCCGGGATCGACAACTACGCGCGATTCTTGCCTTAATACCTCAAGCTATACATTTCGCTCTATTTCGACCCGCTGCGCATCAGCGAGTGCCTTGCCGCTGATCCGCGCGCTAGCGATGAGCTGCTGCTGTGGTTCGCTTCGCGCACTCAGTGCGCGGATGGGTGTCTCGGCAGGTACGCAAACTTATCGCTTGAGGTGCCGGGTTTCGCACTCCAGCGGAGCCCACAGTCGAAATGGATAGCGTCGCTGGTTGGATTTTTCAGGCAGGATCAATCAGCGCTACAGACGCAGTTGCGGCCGGCCTGTTTGGCGCCGTACAAAGCTGTATCGGCGCGTTCGAACAGGTTGGGGCCGGTGTCGTTGGTGCGTAAGGTCGCCAGGCCAATACTCAGGGTGGGCCGGGCGGTGCCGATTTTTGGCGCCTGCTCGGCAACGGTCTTGCGCAGGCGCTCGGCCACTTCGGAGGCTGCGGTTCCGGCGCTGCCAATCAGCAGTACCGCGAACTCGTCCCCCGCGTAGCGAAACACCTGATCCGAATCGCGCACGCAGGCGCGCATGGTCTGCGCCACCGCCTGCAGGGCTTTGTCACCGGCACTGTGGCCGTTGCGGTCGTTGATCTGCTTCAGGTTATCCAGGTCCACCATCAGCAGCGTGAGCTGCGTGTCGTAGCGCTGTGCACGGCTGATCTCCCGCGGGAGAGCTTCACTGAATACGCCCCGATTGGACAGGCCGGTCAGGGGGTCGGTTGCCGCGTCGTGCTGGGCACGGCGGTATAACAAGGCGTTGCGTATCGGGTAAACCACCGCACCCAGAAGTTGTTCCAGCGAGGCCAGCTCGGTCTCGTCGAAGCGGCGACGGCGTGTCACGCGCAACGTGCCCAGGGACATTTTCTCGACCGTTAACTGATAGGAACAGGCGTGACGTCCGGCCGAGCCATGGACGATGACCCGCTCATGACCGGCAAGTTCATGCCGGAAACTGAGGCTGTCATGCGGCACAAATTCGCCGACGCTGCGCGAGAACTGATCGATCAGAGGCTCCAGATCGAGGTGACGTTGCAGGCTCCCAGCCAGGTCCAGCGTAAACCGCGGCAACTCTGACGGATCGCGCTGCCGCAACGGCGCGCGGCCGACCGGTTTGTCGTGCTGCTGGGGCGCGATGTTGATCAGTTTCATTTTTAGATTCCTATGGTTGGCGATAAAACTTCGCCGACGATGGAAAGAAAGCAGTTTACATGCCAAATATTTTTGATGCTGATCTATGTACCATCATAAATCCGCGCCGGTACGATGTTTGGGCGGATTCAAGCCGCGTTTTCGAGCGGCCGTCTGAGCCCAAATAGGGCCTAGGTGCCAATACTCTGGCGGCATGCCGGTCCGGATCGGTGTGCCCCGTCGAAATTTCGGCGCCGCACGGGTGGCTGCCGGCGGGGTCTAGAATTCACTCCGGATTCTTTCCGAAGTCACATGGAGGCCGGTTGATGTTCGATTTTTCGGTGCGCCCGGAGCTCGAAGCCCTGCTTGCGCAGGTGCGGCGCTTTGTGGAAGAGGAAGTCATTCCGCGTGAGGCGCAGGTGGCAGCCCAGCCCAGCCGTCTGGAGCCAGTGCGGGGCGAGCTACAGCACGCGGCACGTGCTGCCGGTGTATTCGCGCCGCGGGTGCCGCGCGAGTTCGGTGGCCTCGGTCTGGACTGGCGCGACAGCGCGCTGGTGTTCGAGCTGGCCGGGCGCAGCCTGCTCGGACCGCAGGCGCTGAACTGCGCCGCGCCGGATGAGGGCAATATGCATCTGCTGCACGCGGTCGGCAGCGAGCCGCAGAAGGCGCGCTATTACAGGCCGCTGGCACGCGGCGAGGTGCGATCCTGCTTTGCCATGACCGAACCGGCGCCCGGTGCCGGCTCGGACCCGTCCATGTTGCTGACGCGCGCGATACGTGACGACAACCAGTGGGTGATCGACGGCGACAAGTGGTTTATCAGCGGTGCCCAAGGAGCCGCTTTTGTCATCTGCATGGCGCGTACCGAGGCCGGGCCGACTATGTTTCTGGTTGACGGCGATAATCCCGGCTTTGAGATTCTGGCGCTGACACCGACTCTGGATCATGCCTTCCCCGGTGGCCATTGCGAGGTGCGCTTTACGCAGTGTCGGGTCAGCGACAACGCCGTGCTGGGCGAGGTTGGAAAGGGCTACGACTACGCGCAGCAGCGCCTGGGGCCCGGCCGGTTGACGCACTGCATGCGCTGGCTGGGCATCGCCGGCCGGGCGCTTGATATTGCGATGGACTACGTCAACCGCCGTGACTCCTTCGGCAAGCGCCTGGCCCAGCACCAGGAGATGCAGCGGATGGTTGCGGAATCGGCGATCGAGATGCACAGCTCGCGGCTGATGATCTGGCAGGCCGCCTGGTGCCTGGATCGTGGCGAGCAGGCTTTGCACGAGACCAGCATGGCCAAGGTGTACGTGGCGGAGGCGGTGGGCCGCATCGTCGATCGGGCGGTGCAGATGTGCGGCGCGCGCGGCATCAGCGAGTATTTGCCGCTGGCCAATTTCTACCGCGAAATCCGCGGCTTTCGAATCTATGACGGGGCCACCGAAGTACACCGCGCCAGCATCGGCATCCGTCTGCTGCGCGAGGCGCGCGGCGCGCAGGGCACGCAGTGACTGAAGCTGAGGCTTTGAAGCAGGCGCTCGCGCCGTGGGTAGCCGAGAGGTTTGGCCAGGACGCGACGCTGAGCGGCGTCGCCCTGCTCGCGGGTGGCGCCTCCCAGCAAGCCTGGCGGCTGGACCTGACCACGCCGAATGGACCAATGGCCTTGGTGGCGCGTCGAGATCTCGGTGGCCAGATGTTTGCCACTGCTCTGTCGCGTCGGGACGAGTTCGCGGTGATCGAACTTGCCCACCACGCCGGCGTGCCAGCACCGCGCCCTTACGCCTATCTGCCTGACGTCCTGGGCAAGGCGGTGTTTGTGATGGCTTGCCTCGACGGCGAGACCATTGGCCGGCGCATCGTCCGGGAGCCGCGTCTGGCGGCGGCCAGACAGGTTCTGCCGCGGCAGATGGGACAGGCGCTGGCGGCCATTCATGGCATTGCTGTGGCCGAGGCCGAGTTCTTGCCCGGGCCGCGGGACCATGAGGGACCGGCGGCCTATGGTTTGCGCCTGCTGGAACAGGAGCTTGCCGGCGTCGAGGCACCTTACCCGGCGCTCGAACTCGGGCTCGCCTGGCTGCGCGCCCATCCGCCGCCGGAAACCGCGCCGGTGCTGTGTCACGGCGATTTTCGCGTGGGTAACGTCGTGGTGGACGAGGGTGGTCTGGTCGGCGTGCTCGACTGGGAATTCGCCCATCGCGGCCACCCGGGCGAGGATCTGACCTTCGGCGCCATCCGCGCCTGGCGCTTTGGCGAAGTCAGCCAGCGCTACGGAGGCGTGGGTCAGGTACAGGGCTTTCTTGATGCCTACAACGCAGCTCGTGGCACCCGCTTCGCGGCGCGCGAGCTGTACTGGTTCGAGATCGCCGCCAACCTGAAGTGGGCGATCGCCACCGTGACCCAGGCACGCCGCCACTGGTCGGGGCAGGAGCCAAGTCTTGAACTGGCGAGCCTGGGGCGCATGACCGCCGAAATCGAACTGGAGATTTTAAGCCTGATCGACCCCCGCCACCCGCGTTACCCGGGAGATTGATACAGCCATGCAGGACCGTCCCACCGCACAGGAACTGCTGGAGGCCGTGAGCGAGTTCATCGCCAGCGAGCTGCTGCCAGTGCTCGGTGACCCACGGCTGCGCTTTCGCACCCTGGTGGCCGGCAATCTGCTGCAGATGCTGCAACGCGAGCTGGCGCAGGAGCCGGGCCTGCTGCGTGATGAGTGGCAAGGCCTGGCAGCGCTGCTGGGTCGCGTCGACGCGCCACCCCATGATGTGATCGAACTCACCGCGGGGCTACGCGCCAGAAACCAGACGCTATGTGCGCTGATCCGCGCAGGCGAGGGGCCGCCGGGCAGCCTCGCGGAAGTCATGCGCGCGGTGCGGGTCAAGCTTGAAGTGGCGAATCCGCGCTACCTGGCCGGCTTTGATCCGGTCTGAAGGCGCGGCAGCAGCCGTGCCTCACATACTGCGCCGGTACTGTCCGCCCACGTGATACAGCGCATGGCTGATTTGGCCGAGCGTGACGTGCTGGGTGGCGTCCATCAGGGCGGCAAAGGTGTTCTCGCCAGCGGTGGCGGAGCGCTGCAACCGGGTCAGGGCGGTCTGGGCCGTGCTGGCGTGGCGGGCCTGGAACGTCTCTACGGTTTCCAGCTGTAGCTGTTTTTCGGCCTCGGTGGAGCGGATCAGCTCGCCGCTGAACTCGGCATCCTGCACGCCGCCGCGGGCCAGGTAGGTGTTCACGCCGACAATGGGCAGGCTGCCGTCGTGTTTCTTGTGCTCGTAGTAGAGGCTTTCTTCCTGAATCTTGCCGCGCTGGTACTGGGTTTCCATGGCTCCCAGTACGCCGCCGCGCTCGGCCAGACGCTCGAATTCCTGATACACGGCTTCTTCCACCAGGTCGGTCAACTGTTCGATGGCGAATGAGCCTTGCAGTGGGTTTTCGTTTTTGTTCAGGCCAAGCTCCTTGTTGATGATCAACTGGATGGCCACGGCGCGGCGGACGGATTCCTCGGTCGGGGTAGTGACGGCCTCGTCGTAGGCATTGGTGTGCAGGCTGTTGCAGTTGTCGTACAGGGCGTACAGGGCCTGCAAGGTGGTGCGGATGTCGTTGAACTGGACTTCCTGCGCATGCAGGGAACGGCCGGAGGTCTGGATGTGGTACTTCATCATCTGCGCCCGGGGGCTGGCGCCGTAGCGCTCGCGCAGGGCGCGCGCCCAGATGCGGCGCGCCACACGGCCCAGCACGGCGTACTCGGGGTCCATGCCGTTGCTGAAGAAAAACGACAGGTTGGGCGCGAAGTCGTCGACCGCCATACCGCGCGCCAGGTAGTACTCGACGATGGTGAAGCCGTTGGCCAGCGTGAAGGCGAGCTGGCTGATCGGGTTCGCGCCGGCTTCGGCGATGTGGTAGCCGGAGATCGACACCGAGTAGAAGTTGCGCACCTTGTTCTCGGTGAAGAACTGCTGCACGTCGCCCATCATGCGCAGGGCGAACTCGGTGCTGAAGATGCACGTGTTCTGCGCCTGGTCTTCCTTCAGGATGTCGGCCTGCACGGTGCCGCGCACGGTCGCCAGCGTCGTCTGCGTGATGCGTTCGTAGACGTCCTGGGGCAGCAGGCGGTCGCCGGTGGTGCCGAGCAGGAGCGTGCCGAGGCCCGTGTGACCGGCCGGGAGTTCGGCGCGGTAGCGCGGCCGCGGCACGCCGAGCTCGGCGAACTGCCGGTCGATCGCCGCATCGGCCTCTGCGGTCTTGCCGTTCTGCTGCAGCCACCGCTCGCACTGCTGGTCGATCGCGGCATTCAGGAAGAACGCCAGCAGCATCGGTGCCGGACCGTTGATCGTCATCGAGACCGACGTCGCGGCGTCGCAGAGGTCGAAGCCGGAGTACAGGCGCTTGCAGTCGTCGAGCGTGCAGATCGACACGCCGGCGTTGCCGACCTTGCCGTAGATGTCGGGTCGCAGGGCCGGGTCTTCCCCGTACAGGGTGACGCTGTCGAACGCGGTCGACAGGCGCTTGCTGGGCTGACCGGCCGACAGGTAGTGGAAGCGGCGGTTGGTGCGCTCGGGACCGCCTTCGCCCGCGAACATGCGCGTCGGGTCCTCGGCGACGCGCTTTTGCGGGTAGACGCCGGCGGCGAACGGGAACCGGCCCGGCACGTTCTCGGTGAGCAGCCAGTGCAGCCGCTGGCCCAGCGAACGGTGCCTGGGCAGCGCGACCTTCGGCACGTCGAGGCCCGCGAGCGTCCGCGTGTAGTTCCGCAGGCGGACTTCCTTGTCGCGCACGCGGAAGACGAAGTGCTCCTGCGTGAGGTCGTCCGCGAGGCGCTGCCAGCCGTCGAGCGCGGCATGGCACTCCGGCGCGAGCTCGTTGCGGGCGGCGGCTGCGCAACGGTCGAGCTGCTCGCGGGCGACCGTTGCTTCGGGCGGCAACGACTGCGCCGCCTCCTGCAGCACGTAGAGGCGTTCGGCGATGTCGCTCTGCGTCTTGGCCCAGGCGTTGTAGCGTCGGTTGTGCTCGACGATCTCGGCCAGGTGCCGCACGCGGTCGCCCGGGATCACGTGGGTGGTGTGCGGCTCGCCCTCGTGCAGTTCGATCGTGCTCTGGAAGCGGCCCGGGCGTTCGGCGTCGAGCGCCTTGGCGACGGCGCGGTAGAGGCGGTCGGTGCCGGGGTCGGCGAAGGTCGCCGCCATGGTGCCAAACACCGGCATGCGTTCGAGTGGTTCGCCGAAGGCCTTCCGGTTGCGCTGGCATTGCTTGCGCACGTCGCGCAGGGCGTCGCGGGCGCCGCGCCGATCGAACTTGTTGATCGCGACGAGGTCCGCGTAGTCCAGCATGTCGATCTTCTCGAGCTGGCTCTGGGCGCCGAACTCCGGCGTCATCACGTAGAGCGACACATCGGCGTGTTCGACGATCTCGGTGTCGCCCTGGCCGATGCCGCTGGACTCCAGCACGATCAGGTCGAAACCGGCGAGCTTGAGCACCGCCAGCGCGTCCTGCACGGCGTCGCTGAGCGCCACGTTGGCGCGCCGGGTCGCCATCGAGCGCACGTACACCCGGTCGTCGATGGCGGCGTTCATCCGGATGCGGTCGCCGAGCAGCGCTCCGCCGGTCTTCCTGCGGGTCGGATCGACGCACAGCACGGCGATGCGGTGGCTCTTCCAGTCGAGCAGGAAGCGGCGCAGCAGCTCGTCGATCAGGGAGCTCTTGCCCGCACCGCCGGTGCCGGTGATGCCGAGCACGGGGGGCGGCGTCGGCAGCGCCGCGAGCGCCTGGCGCAGCGGCGCGCGGTGGCGTTCCGGGAAACTCTCGACGAGCGTGATCGCCTTGGCGACCTGCCGATGGTTGGCGGCCTGCAGGCGCGGCATCGCATCGTCGGCTGCCGCCGTCGCGAAGTCGCAGCGCCGCAGCATGTCGTCGATCATGCCCTGCAGGCCGAGCGAACGGCCGTCGTCGGGCGAGTAGATGCGCGTCACGCCGTAGTCCTGCAGCGCCGCGATCTCGTCGTGCAGGATCACGCCGCCGCCGCCGCCGAACACCTTCACATGGCCGGCGCCGCGCTCGCGCAGCATGTCGACCATGTAGCGGAAGAACTCGTTGTGGCCGCCCTGGTAGGACGTGACGGCGATGCCTTGTGCGTCTTCCGCGATGGCGGCGTCGACGATCTCCTGCACCGATCGGTTGTGACCGAGATGGATCACCTCGGCGCCGCTGGCTTGCGCGATGCGCCGGAAGATGTGGATCGACGCATCGTGGCCGTCGAACAGGCTCGTCGCGGTGACGAGCCGGATCTTGTGCTGCGGCTGGAAGCCCGCGGCCGGCTCGGCGGACCCCTGGCCCGGCACGGGGCTCTGCGAAGAGGGTGAGGCCGCGGTGGTCACGGGGCCGTGCGAGTCTACTCGGCGGCGGCTTCTTCGGCCGACATCGGAGAGTAGTGCTGCGCGACGATCTTCCAGTCATCGCTCATGCGGCACAGCGAGAACGTGCAGCGGCCGGCCTGCTCGAGGTTGCGGCCTTCCGGGTCGACCTGGGCGAGCCGCCAACCGCCGATCACCGTCGCGAACTGGTCCTCGAACACCTGGAACTCCATATCCCGGAACTCGAGCTTCACCGTCTCCAGGTAGCGGAACTCCTGGTCGAGCACTTCCTCGAACGCGCCCCAGCCCCGGTCGCGGCGGCCCGAGGCGTCGAGGTTCTGGAACCGCTTGTCCGTCCAGAAGTGCGAGCGGAAGGTCTTCAGATCGCGGCTGTTGAACGCCTGCCGCATGCTGCGGAAAAAGTCGTCCAGTTCCTTGAGGCTTTCGACGCTCATGAATGTGCTGTCCTTGCTGAGCGGCCCCCGGCCCCGGCCACGCCGACCGGGCAGGTCGGGCGGGCGAGATGTGCTACCGCGCGATGTGCTTGAAGAGAGGCTCTTGGTCCTTCTCGTAGACGACCTTGCCGTTGACCAGGGCCGTCGTCACGAAGGTGGCATAGTGCAGCGGATCGCCGTCGAGAATCAAGATGTCGGCATCCTTGCCGGCTTCGATCGAGCCGACGCGGGCGTCGACCCCGAGCATGCGAGCCGAATCCAACGTGAGTGTCCGAAGGGCTTTGCGGTTGTCGAGGCCGCCGCGCACGGCAAACGCCGCGTCGACGTGGGGGGTGTTCAGGTCCTGGCCGAGGATGCCGCCGGTGCCAACGCCGGCGCCACCGAACATGCCACCTGGGCAGGTGACGGCCACCGGCACCCCCGCTGCCGCGAGCAGGGCCGCCGAAGCGAGGTTGCTGCCGGTGCGGTCGGGGTCGCTGGGGTCGGCCGGCAGGCGGTCGCGCGGCGACCAGACCACCATCGAACCGGTGGCGGCGATTTCGTCGGGCACGAGCCAGGCGCTGACCGGTTTCTGGATCACCACCCCCTGGCCGAGCAGCCGCGCCAGGTCGAGGGCCTGCCGGATGGCGTCGACGTCGTTGGCGCGCGCCGCCGCCCCGCCGCGCCGGCCGCCGCCGAACGGGTTGAAGCCGCCGCCGCCAGACAGGCTCACCCACAGGCGTTGCTGGCCGCGCAGGATCGCGACCACCTTGTCCGCGCCGGCCGGCATGGTCGGCTCCTTGGCGCCCGGATCCGCTGCCTTCTTCTTCGGGAACTCCTCGATCGCGGCGAGGTACTCGCGCGCCTTCTTCACCGTGTCGGCGAACTTCTCGCGGTCGGCGAGGCTGAGCGGCACGGACATGCCGACGACCGTGTTCTCCTTCAGCACCATGCCTTTCACGTCGCCGTAGGCGAGCTTCATCACGGCGTTGTTGCCGGTCGGCGTCGCGCCGCCGCCGGTGTTGCCCGCGAGGAACGACGTGATGCCGGCGGCGAGGCCCTGCTTGATCTCGGGGTCGAACGGGTTCACCGTGTCGACGTTGGGTTCGCCGCGGCCTGCGCCCATGCCGTTGCCGAGCACGCACACGAAGCCCGGGCTCACGGTCTTGCCCTTCGCGTCGAGCACCTTGGTGCCCTCCGGCAGGGTCAGGTTGTGGCCCACGGCAGTGATCTTGTCGTCGCCGATCAGCACCGACGCGCCGGTCAGGCGTTGGCCCGTGCCGAGGTAGACGTCGCCGCCGACGATGGCGAGGTATTGCGTCGGCTTCTTGTCGGCCGGCGCGGCGGCCGCCGGCGCGGCTTCGGGCGGTGCTTCGCCAGGTTCGCCGGCGCGCGCGCCGCGGCGGCCGCGGCCCTGGGCCGGGAGTTCGATCGCAGACAGGGTCACCAGCGTGACGGCGAACAGGGTTGGCAGGCGCATGTGGATCCTCGGCACGTTCGTAGCGATGGGAAGTCGGGGGGCTCCGGTCACGGCATCGGCGGCACTTCGCGGCCGCGCAGCCACACGGCGGCCAGCGTCGAATCGGGCGAAAGCGGATCGCCGCGGAACACCAGCAGGTCGGCGTCCTTGCCGACTTCGAGCGAGCCGGTGCGAGCCTCGATGCCCAGCGCCTTGGCGGGAACCAGCGTGACCCCGCGCAACGCGACGTCGGCGGGCAGGCCGGTGCGCACGAGCTCCATCAAGCGGAAGAACAGCGCCCGCACGGTGGCCTGGTTCTCGCCGAGCACGAAGCCCACTTCGATGCCGGCGTCGTGCAGGGTCTTCGCCGGATGGATCAGGTAGCGCGACCGCGGCAGCGTGCTGAGGTCGGGCGGCAGCAGCACGGGGCACTGCATCGCCTTGCTCTGTTCGAGCACGACGTCGATCGTGCCCACCAGCGGATCGTGGCGGGTCACCACCAGGGCGCGCGGGAACTTGACGGTGTCCGCGACGGCGTGCTGCCAGTGGAGCATGTCGGCGGCGGAGTCGATCTGCACGATCGCGCGGCGCTTGCCTTCGAGCAGATCGGCGAGCACCTCGATGTTGGGGTCCTTTTGCGGCTCGGGCTTCTTCGCCGGGGCGGGTGCCGCCGGCTTCTCCTGGCCCTGGCCGTCGGGCTTGGGGGGCGTGGGCTGCGGGTTGGGCGTCGGCGTCGGCGTGGGGGTCGGCGTCGGCGTCGGGCTTGGCGGCGGCGTTTCGCCCTTGGGCGGCTCGGTCTTGCCATCGGCGGGCTTGCCTTCCGCCGGCTTGGCCTCGGGCGCGGCGGGCTCCGCGGGCTTGGCCGGCTCGGGCGGCTTCTTGCGCTCTTCGACGAGCTTCTGCGCCTTCTCGAAGCCTTCCTTCAGCAGCTTCTTGGTCTGCGTGTCGCGCACCATCACGACCTGGAGGAACGCGTCGTCGCGCACCGTCAACTGCTCGACCGTCTTCCCGTCCGGCCGCAGCAGTGCGCCGAGCCCCGGGAACGCGCCGCCGACCGGCGTCAGCGCGAGCGTCGTGATGCCCGCGCGGAGCAGCTCGCCGAACACCGGCTGCTTGGCGAGCAGGCTGTCGACGACGCGGGTCGCGGCCTTGTTCTGGGCGCCGCCGCCGCTCGGCGCCATCTGCGGCATGGGCTGGCCGCGGCCGCCGCGGCGGCCGCCGCGTTCCTCGGTGCGCTGCGGTGCGCCGCCGGAGAGGCCGGCCCGCGAGAAGGCGCTGACGAGGCCCGGCATCAGCGTCATGCCAGTGGCGTCGACGATGCGAGCGCCGGCCGGCGCGGCGACGTCGGCGCCGAGCGCGTCGATCTTGCCGTCCCGTACGACCAGCGTGCCGCGCTCGATGGTCTTGCCGGCGACCGTGACGAGCCGGGCATTGGTGAACGCGATCGGTCGCCGGTCCAGGACGGCATCCTGGGCGGCAGCGGCCGCAGTGAGAGCGAACAGGACAGTCAGCGGCAGGTGCGGCAAGCTCATCGGACGTCTCCCTTGCGGTGGACCAAAGTGCCTTCGATGTAGACCAGTTCCGGCGCGTTGCGCGGATCGAGCGGATCGCCGCGCGTGACCTGGAAGTCGGCGTCCTTGCCGACGGCGAGCGAACCCACGCGATCGGCGATGCCGATCTGGCGGGCCGGTTGGATGGTCAGCGCCTGCAGCGCCGCCTCGTAGGGCAGGCCGAGGCGGATGGCCATCGCCGCCTGGAGCTGCAGCTCCTCGGCGGCGACGACGGGTGCGTCGGTGTTGATCGACAGGTCGCGGCAGCCGACGTCCCAGTAGGCCTTGCAGGTGCCCTGGAACCGGCCGTCGCGGTCGAACTCGTACATGCGCGGCCCCAGGTTGACCGGAGTGTTGCGCTTGGCGAGCCCCTCGGCTGCGAGCCAACCGTCGAAGCAGCCGTGCGAGAGGACCATGCGCACGTCGAACACGTCCTGGAACATGCGCGCGGTGGCGATGCAGTCGCGCGCGCCGGCGGTGTGGATCAGCACCGGCACTTCCTTGTCGAACACCCGTCGCAGTTGTTCGAGCGCGGCGTCGAACTTCGGCTTCGCGCCAGCGCCCGCGGCGAACGCGCGCCACGCCGCGGCGTAGTCGCGGCCGCGTTCGAGCAGTTGCATGAGCAGT
>CAZZHF010000016.1:0-3160 GCA_964653545.1 uncultured Gammaproteobacteria bacterium
CCAAGGCCTTCACGCTGATCGAATCGACCCGCCCGCAGGACCGCCCGCGGGCGGACGCCCTGCTTGCCACGCTGGCGCCGCACACCGGCCGCGCCGTGCGCCTTGGCATCAGCGGCGTGCCGGGCGTCGGCAAGTCCACCTTCATCGAGGCGCTCGGCCTGCACCTGCTCGCCCGCGGCCATCGCCTGGCCGTACTGGCGGTGGACCCGTCCAGCCAGCGCACCGGCGGCTCCATTCTCGGCGACAAGACGCGCATGGAACTGCTGTCGCGCGAGCCGGCGGCCTTCATCCGGCCGTCGCCGTCCGGCGGCAGTCTCGGCGGCGTCGCCAGCCGCACGCGCGAGAGCCTGCTGCTGTGCGAGGCCGCCGGCTACGACGTGGTGCTGGTCGAGACAGTCGGCGTCGGCCAGTCCGAAACCGCCGTCGCCGGCATGGTCGACTGCTTCCTGCTGCTGCAACTGCCGAACGCCGGCGACGAACTGCAAGCGCTCAAGAAAGGCGTGGTGGAACTGGCCGACCTCATCGTCATCAACAAGGCCGACAGCAACCCGCAGGCCGCGGCGCTGGCCAGGAGCCAGTTCGAGGTCGCGCTGCACCTGCTGCACCCCGCCTCGCCCAACTGGTCCGTGCCGGTGCTCACGGCCAGCGCGCTGCGGCACGAGGGCATCGACGCGGCTTGGGACGCCGTGCGGCGCTTTCACAGCACGCTGACAGCCAGCGGGGAGCTGGCCAGCAAGCGCGCCCACCAGTCGGTGAGCTGGCTGTGGACGCTGATCGGCGAGGCGCTGCAGGACGGCTTTCGCAGCCACCCCGCCATCGCCGCGGCGCTGGATGACGTCACCGCCGCCGTGGTGGCCGGCAAGATCACGCCGACCGCGGCGTGTCGGCGGTTGATGGGCTTGTATCGGCCCGCGCAGTGAAGACGGATGCGCCGCTGGCCGGCTGACAGCGGACCGGCCAGATTCCCCGCGCACCACGGATTGTTTGTCTTTTGTACTAACATTTCGGTCGCCACCCCGACGGAGATACCGCCAGGACTGCCCCCACCGCCTCCCCCACGTCCCGTTCGGCACGGCTTGGCCTGCGCGCCTCGCCGGAGCAGGAAGCCGTGCTGCGCCGCGCCTGCGCAGTGGCGCACAAGTCGCTGACCGAATTCATCCTCGATGCCGCCTGCCAGGCCGCCGAGCAAACCCTGCTCGATCAACGCCTGTTCATGGTCTCGGGTGGTCAGTACCAGGCGCTGCTGGACCTTCTGGACCAACCCGAACTGGCCAACGAGGGCTTGCGCGATCTGGCCACACGCAAGGCACCCTGGGATAGCAGGTGAGCTGGTCGGCGCCGGCGCCGCTGGGTCCGCAGCACAGCTTCGAAGGCTTCGACTGCGGCAAGCCGCCCCTGAACGACTGGCTGCTGCGCCACGCCCGCCAGGCGCAGGCCAGCGGCTCGGCCAGGACGTTCGTAGCCTGTCAGGGCGACAACGTGGGCGGTTACTTCAGCCTCACCGTCGGCCAAGTCGACACCGTGGACGCGCCGGAGCGCCTGCGCAAAGGCATGGGGCAATACCCGATTCCGGTTGTCATCCTGGCCCGGCTGGCAGTGGCCCGCGCGCATCATGGTCGCGGGCTTGGCGTCGGCCTGCTCAAGGACGCCATCCGCCGCACGCTGCTCATCGCCGAACAGGCCGGCATCCGCGCCCTGCTCACCCATCCCATCGACGACGAAGCGGCAGCCTTCTACCGTCGCTTCGGCTTCCAGTCCTCGCCGCTGCGCGAGCAACAGGTGCTGTTGCTGCTCAAGGATGCCCGCCGGTGGTGGTCGGCCTGATCGTCTGCACCAATCGAACGGTCCGCCGGAACGGCCGCTACGGTCCCAGAACAACTACTTCGAGCCCAAGCCCGCCCGCCGCCTGGCACTGCCGCACATCGGCGGAGACGAATCGGTCAGCCGCGCAGGCCCGCGCGGCGCCGATGTGGATGGCGTCCATGCCGCGCAGCGGATGGCCCTCCAGCGCCCGCACGGCGTGCTGGACGACCTCGGCGGTGGTCTCGCAAATCAGCGCGTCCTCGATGTCGGCCAGCAGGTCGCTCTTGATGGACCGATAGTGCCGCGCGGTTACCCTGCCTTCTCGTCGCAGACGGCAGAAGGCAGATATCAGCTCCGGAATGGCAATGACCGACAACGCCAACTCGTCGGCACGGTCGCACCAGGCCAGGACCTCGGCCGTGCCAGCCTCCTGGATGTAACGCTTGGCGAAGGCGGACGAGTCGAAAAAGACGCGCATCAATCGCCGCGCTGGTCGAGGATGAGCCGGCTGATTTCCGCGCCTGCGATGACGAGCGGATGCGCCGACCGCCGTTTCCACGACGGCAGCGCGGGCGCGATGGGGTGGATTTCGGCAATCGGTTTGCCGTTACGCAGCACGCGCACGGTTTCACCGGCCTCGACCCGGTCGAACCAGGTCTTGGCGTGGCTGCGCAGTTCGGTGAAGGTGGCGTCGCGCATGGGCTGCTCCGGCGGGATTTTGTACAGCTCAATGTACATTTGAGCTGCTACGGGGGCAACTGCACCCTCACAGATTGCCAGGGGTGCCGCGTGACCGGCAGCGTCAATCAATCCGACGATGTGGATCGCAACGCAAGCGTCACGACGCCCCGCCTATTCCGCCCCGTCCGGGCACACCTGCACCTCGATGGTCGAGTGCACGATCTCCCCGTGTACCGCCAGACGGTGGCGCACGGCATCGGCCGTGAGCTGCGCGTCGTGGGTGGTGACGGTGAGCGCGCAGGCATAGACCTGCTTGCCGACGCGCCAGACGTGCAGGTCCGTGACGCGGGTGTCGCCGGCTTCGGGGCCGGTCTCGACAGCTTCGCGGATTTCGTCGACCACCGGGTGGTCCATCTCGCGGTCGAGCAGCACCTTGCCGGTGGCGGTGATAAGTCCCTTGGCCCAGACGGCCACCAGCACGGCACCCACGATGCCCATGACCGGGTCCAGCCACGCCCAGCCGTACAGCCAGCCGCCGCACAGCGCGACGATGGCGAGTACCGAGGTGGCGGCATCCGCGATGACGTGCACGTAAGCGGACTTGAGGTTCAGGTCGTGATGGCCGAGTTGATGGTCATGCGCTTGATCGTGCCCATGGCCGTGATCGTGGTGCTGG
>CAZZHF010000016.1:3170-19346 GCA_964653545.1 uncultured Gammaproteobacteria bacterium
CGCGGCCGAGGATCAGCGCGCAGACAATGTTGACCACCAGCCCCAGCACGGCGATGACGATGGCCTCCTGGTAGCGGATGGGCAGCGGCGAGACGATGCGCTCGACCGACCCGTACACCATCAACGCGGCCACGCCGAGCAGGAAGATGGCGCTGGCGAAGCCACCCAGGATCTCGATCTTCCACGTACCAAATGCGAACCGCGGGTCGCCGGCATACCGGCGCGCGCTGGCATAGGCCAGCGCGGACAGCCCGATGGCGAGCGCATGCGAGCTCATGTGCCAGCCGTCCGCCAGCAGCGCCATGGAGTTGAGCCACCAGCCGGCGCTGATCTCGACCAGCATGGTGGCGGCGGTGATCCACATGACCAGCCGCGTGCCGCGCTCGGCGGCCGCGCTGCCGGTGTCGAACACGTGCCCGTGCGTACAGGCTGACGGGTTTTCGGTGTGCATCGGCGCCTCACGCGCTGCGCGAAAACAAAAAGGCCCGCACGAGGCGGGCCTGTCGAAAATGGTGGCGGGATGGTACCCCGCATCAGACGACTATTGAAAATACGGCATCGACGCGCGGCGGGCTGCTGCGAACCCGATCGAACGGTCTGCCGGAACCCGTCCGGCTGCGGGTGATGGGCTTGTATCGGCCGGGGCGCTGAAGGCCGCGCCGCCGGGTCAGAGCAGGAAGGTCAGGTTGTCGATGGCCATGTCACTTTGCGTCAGCAGCACGGTCTTGGCCCTGATCTGGAAGCTGTCGCCGTCTGGCAGCAGGCGGTGCTGGCTGACGCCGGACCAGATTTCCTGCCGGCCGCGGCGCAGTTCCGCCAGCAGGAAGTTCGTGCGGGTGTGCACCTCGCCCTCGCGCAGTTCGAAGCGCAGGTTGCCGACCACGCGGCGCATGCGCGAGCGCGGCCGCTGGCTGTGGGCGGCGCTGCTCACGAGGCGGTACACGCGGTCTTCGAGCCGGGAGCGGTCGTCGTAGATGATGGACACCTGCCGTTCGGGGTCGGTGTTGTCGGCGTCGCGGTCGTTGCAGGGCACCCAGTAGCAGCACTCAGGCGCCCACAGGGCGAGCCAGTCCTCGATGCGCAGGTCGTCCAGCAGGTCGGCCTCGTGGAACAGGAACGCCTCCACGGCGTCGCGGGTGATGCTCATCAGGCCTCCGACATCAGCTTGAGCCAGCCGCGCAGCTGCCCGCGCTGGGTGGTTTCGTCGCCCACCAGGCCGACGCGCGTGCCGTCCGGCTCCACCCGTTCGCGGTTCAGGCCGCGCGCCAGGTAAAGCCACGGCTCGACCGCCGCCTGCAGGCCCTCCTGATTGCGCTCGAACAGCTCCGCGTCGTCCGGCGAGCCGGCACCGGACGGGCCGTAGAACGACTCGTGCTGACGCAGGCGCAGGCTGTTGATGCTGGCCGGCACGCCCTTCAGCAGGCCGGGGAACATCAGCACCTCGGTGTCGTCCACGGCGTGCGGGCGCACCAGGCGAATCTGCACGCCGATCAGTTGCAGGTTGGGATAAATGCCGACGTGCGGGTCGCCGGCCCAGGCCAGCAATTCACGACCGCGTTGCTCGCCATACGCTGCGAACATGCTCTGGATGTACTCCTCGCCCTGCGGCTGCTTGCGCAGCATGGCCAGATACCGGTCCAGATGCGCCATGCGGCCGGGGAAGAAATCCAGCAGCACGTGGCCGTTGCCAAGATCGCGCGTGAGGTTGCCGGACTCGTCCGCGAAGGGGTCGCCGTGGTGGGTGTCGGCCATGTTGCCGCCACTGCGCCGCCGCCAGGCGTCCAGCACCGAGCGGTGCGTGTAGTGCGGGTGGTAGCCGTCCATGCCGACGAACTTCCAGTTGCCGCGATAGCGTGTGCGGTGCACGCCGGCGGTAACGTCGATCTCGCCGGTCGGAGACGCGTCCAGGAAAATGTCCAGATAGCGCCGGGCCAGTCCAAGGTGTTCCAGCAAGGACTGTCCGGTCGGCGCCAGGCTGGCGAACACGAAGCCGCGATAGCTTTCCATGCGCGGCACAGGCGTGAGGCCGAAATCCTCGCGCCGGAACTGCGCGCCATAAGCGTTCGCGAGCGGCACATCTTCCAGCTCGCCGGTATTGCGGTACACCCAGCCGTGGTACCAGCAGCGCAGGAATTTCTCGTTGCCGGTTTCGTCTTCGCACAGGGTCATGCCGCGGTGGCGACAGCGATTCATGAATACGCGTACCTGGCCATCATCGCCACGCACCATCAGTACCGGCTGGCGCCCCAGCGTGGTGGCGCGAAAATCGCCCGGCTGCGGAATCTCCGCTTCATGACCCAAACACAGCCAGGCGCGATGGAAAATGCGCGCCATCTCCTGCTCGAAGACGGCAGGGTCGGTGTAGATGGAGCCGTGAATTCGGTCGGTCTGCACCAGGTGGGCGTAATCGGAAAGGGCCTGGGGTGCGTTCATGGTGCTCCTCGGCGGGGGCGGTTGGGAAAGCAAAATTAGCACGCCTTCCCGGCTGATCGTTCGGTCGGCATGCCGGGCTATGATTGACACTGGGCACGGTCCGGTCCAGCCAGACTGATTGCCGTAACGAAATCATGAGGAGAACGCCGATGAGCCAACCCAATGGTGCCGAAGTATTTCTTGACGTTCTGAATGGATACGGCGTGGAGGCGATCTTCTCGTCGCCCGGCTCTGAATGGCCGCCCTTATGGGAAGCCCTGGCCCGCCGCCAGGCAGCGGGCCAGCCGGCGCCGACCTACTACAACATCCGCCACGAGGACCTGGCCATTGGCGAGGCGATGGGCTACGCCCGCGCCACCGGCAAGCTTGGGGTGTGCCTGATCCACGCCACGGTCGGCACCTTGCACGCCTCGATGGGCATCCGCGCCGCGTATCACGAGCAGATTCCCCTGCTGGTGCTGGGCGGTGAGTCGGTGACCTTCGGCGAGGGACCGGATGCCTGGGTCGGCGCGCAGTGGGGCCGCTTCCTGGCCGATCATGGCGGGCCGGCACGGCTGGTCGACAGTTTTACCAAGTCCAGCTTCGGCCTGAATACGCCGGCTGTGTTGGCCGGCGCCGTACACCGCGCCTGTGCGCTGGCCATGGCCGCGCCGCAAGGGCCGGTGTTTTTGTCCCTGCCGTTCGAGTATCTGCATCAGCCGGCGGTGTTGCCGGCACCCACCCGGTACGCGACGCCCAGCACGCCGCAGCCGCTGCGCGCGCCGCTGACCCAGGCTGCCGACTGGCTGCGCTCGACAAAAAACCCGCTGATCATTGTCGAGAATGCCGCTCGCACAGCGCAGCAGGCGCAGCAACTGGTGGCACTGGCCGAGCGTCTTGGCGCCGGCGTGGTGGAAGGTCAGCACCCCGGCTACGTGAATTTCCCGCGGGACCATGACCTGCACGCCGGTTTCTATGCCCAGCCCTGGCTGGGGGAAGTGGATGCGGTGTTGATGCTGGAGTCACCCGGTCCGTGGTATCCGCCGACTGCCATGACGCCCAAGACCGCCAGACTGATCAACGTGGCGCAGGATCCCTTGCGCGAGCGTGACCCGTACACCGGATTTACCGCCGATCTGCAAATCCAGGGCGATGCGATGGCGGCGGTAGAAGTGTTGCTGGAACTGATCCCGCAGGCCACCGACGGCGCCGATGCCAGGCGCAAGGTGTGGGCCGGACGCAGCACGGGCCGGCGTGCCCAATGGCGCGAGGACGCGCTGCAGAACGCCACTGCGACGCCTATTGACGCGCGTTTTCTGTGCCACGAACTGAACGCCTGCCTGCCGGATGACGCGGTAATCGTGGACGAGACCATCCTGTCCCACCACACCATCATCAATGTGATGGACCGCCTGAAGCCCGGCCATTTCATCAATGCCCTGTCGGGTGGCCTGGGCCTGGGCCTGGGGATGGGTCTGGGCGCCGCCATCGGCCTCAAGGACAAACTGTTGGTCACTTTCGTGGGCGACGGCACCTATAACTACAACCCCGGCCTGGCCGCGCTCGGTTTCTCCCAGCAGTACAGCGTCGGGATGCTCACGGTGATTTTCAACAACGGCCACTACCGGTCCATGCAGATGGGTACCGAGTTTCTCTACCCGCAGGGCGCGGCGGTGACCAGCCGTAATCATGTCAGTTCGCCGATCGCGCCGAACCCGGACTACGGCCAGTTGGCAGTGATGTTCGGTGGCTATGGCGAGAAGGTTGAAGACCCGGCGCGGATTCGTGGCGCCGTCGAACGGGCGGTGGCGGCCGTGCGCGACGGCAAGCCGGCCATTCTGGACGTGCGCATCGGTGACGAAATCGCCTTCCTGGCCAAGGTATTCGGCGGCTGACCCGGCCGTCGCCCGCCCGCGGCCGACAACGGCGGCGGGCGGGCGACGGACTCGCTCCAGATTTGCGCACGACCGGCCGATAACGCGTCAGTCACGCCATCGCTGCGTCCCAGTAGCTAGCCAGAGCGAGTTGAAACCAAGGTGAACATGCCCCTACCCACCCGCGTCAATAGTTCGCCTTACGACAGTATCAGTCAGCAGGCGAAGCCTGACGATGCGGGCATCTGGCAGGGCCAGTTTCGCGGTTTGCGCTTGTCGAGCGTGTTTCAGCCGGTGGTCACTTTGAGCACCGGCCGGGTGGTGGGCCATGAAGGTCTGGTACGCCTCGACTATGCCGACGGTCGCGGCGCCACACCGTTTCGGTTCTTCAGTGGCGGACTGGACGAGGTGGGTCTGGTCGACCTGGACCGCCTGTGTCGCCTGCTGCACCTGCGCAATTTTCAACGCCAGGCCGGAGAAGATGCTGGCTGGCTGTTTCTTAATGTGTCGCCGCTGGTGGTGGCGAGCCGCCGCCGCCACGGCGAATTTCTGGCCCCACTGCTGGAGGCAACCGGTTTTGATCCGGCCCGGGTGGTGGTGGAAATCGCCGAAAGCGGCGTTCAGGATGGCAATACCCTGGCCGATGCGGTGGCCCATTACCGGCGCATGGGTTGCCTGGTGGCCATCGACGACTATGGCGTCGGGTTATCCAGCGTTACCCGCCTGTGGTCGCTGGGTGTCGATATCGTCAAGCTGGATCGGGAGTTGCTAAGAGCGGCGCTGGCCAGTCCCGACGAGCGCCGCCTGCTGCCGAGCCTGGTCGAGTTTTTGCACGATTGCGGCACGCTGGTGCTGATGGAAGGGGTGGAGACTTTTACCGAGGCGTTGCTGGCGCTGGAGGTCGGCTGCGACCTGGCCCAGGGCTTTCATTTCGCGCGGCCAGCGGCCAGCCTGCTGGAAATTTCCGCAACCACCCCCATCGACGCCCTGCGCGCAGCGGCAAGTACGCCCGCCGCAGCGGCGCCAGTGCCCGGTTGGCTGGACGAGTGGCGCGCGAATCTGGCTGCCGCCGCGCGGCGTCTGGCCGCTGGTGACGACTTGCGAACCTCGACCGCCCCGCTGCTTGGACACAGGCCGTTATTGCGTTGTTACTGGCTGGATCGGGATGGCATCCAGCGTGGCGACAGCGTCATGGGTACTCAGGCGGGTGCGCCGCGCTTTCCGCTATTGCTGGATCAGCACGGCGCTGACGCCTCGGAAAGTGGTTATTTCGCGCGCGCGGTCGCCCGCCCGGATGCGGTGCAGATAAGCCGCGCTCATCTGCAACGCGGCTTTGGCGTCGCCTGTCTGACCTTGGCGGTGACCGCGCCACTGGCTGGCGTGCCAGGCGTACTGTGCTGCGATCTGGCCTGGGGAAGCGACCAGGGCACTCACCCGTCTGGCGAGGGAGACGATCCCGGCCAGGGGTGCTGAAGGCTGGAATACACCAGCTCGTTGAGACAGGTCTTCACCCGTTGGCGGTTGCCAGCCCAGGCTGGTGAGCCAACACATTGCCGGCAAGCGTTTCGATCGGTACCGGCCGACCCAGCAAAAAGCCCTGTCCGTAGTTGACGCCGATGTCCTTGAGCAGTTGCAGGGTGTCGGCTTCCTCCACGAACTCGGCGATGGTCTCGATGCCCATGATGGTGGCCAGGCGATGGATGGCCTCCACCATGGCACGGTCGATTGGTTCGCGCGTGATGTCGCGCACAAAGCTGCCGTCGAGCTTGAGGTAGTCCGCCGGCAGGTGCTTGAGGTAGGCGAACGACGACACGCCAGTGCCAAAGTCGTCCAGCGCGAACCGGCAGCCCATGCTGCGCAGGCGCTGAATGAACGCGCGCGTGCGACCAAGATGCGCCACGGCTGTTGCCTCGGTCAGTTCCATGCACAACTTGCCGTCGACGCGGCGCGGATCGGCAAAGTAATTCTCGAAGATGGCCATGACTGCCTGGTCCTCCAGCGAGCTGCCGGACAGGTTCAGCGATAGTCGGGCGCCACCGACCGCGCCGGGCTGCAGCAACAGGGGCAGGGCGTGTTCCAGCACGTAACGGTCGATCAGCGGCATCAGGCCAAAGCGTTCGGCCGCCGGCAGGAAAGTGCCCGGCAGCACGATGCGCCCGTCGTGATGGCGCAGGCGCAGCAGTACCTCGAACCACGGTTCTGGACTCGCATCAGTCAGCGCAGTGATCGGTTGCACATACAGAACCAGGCGCTTCTCATCCATCGCCAGGCGCAGTTCGGTGGCCCACTGCATCTCGCTGCGCCGACGCGCAAGATCGGCATCGCCGGGACGAAACAGATGCACCCGATTGCGGCCCAGATCCTTGGCGGTATAGCAGGCAAGATCGGCCTCGGTGAGCAGTTCTGCTGCCGAGGCGGCGGTGGCCGTGATCGGCACCAGACCGATACTGGCGCCGACGTTGAAGCTGCGCTCGCCGTAGCGGAAGCGGAAGTCGCCAATGGTACCCAGCAGCTCGGCGGCAATCTCGGCGGCTTTTTGTGGTGGGCATTCGGCCAGTAACACCCCGAATTCGTCGCCACCCAGGCGCGCCAGGGTGTCGCCGCGGCGAATTTTCTGGCTTAGCAGGGTAGCCAGCTCGGCCAGTAATTGATCGCCGGCACCGTGGCCGCAGCCGTCGTTGACGACCTTGAATTGATCCAGGTCCACGTAGCACAGAGCGTGCTGTGAATTTGTCCTTCTGGCCTGTTCCAGCAGCTCGTCCAGCCGGGTCTCGAACTCACGCCGGTTGGGCAGGCTGGTCAAGGGGTCGTGCCGGGCCTGATGTGACATTTCCGCCGCCAGGCGACGGGCTCCGGTGACGTCGTGGAAAACAATGATCGCCCCGGCCAGGGTGCCGTCCGGCATGCGGATGGGCGCCGCCGAGTCCTCGATGGCGTACTCGCTGCCATTGCGGCTGAGCAGCGCCGTGTGATTGGCCAGTCCCACCACCCGCTCCTCGGCGAGGCACAGCAGCAGCGGGTTGTCCGCCGGGGTACGGGTGTCCTCGTGGATGATCTTGAAGACTTCGGTGATTGGCCGGTTTTGTGCCTCGGCCTGCGACCAGCCAGTCAGCTGTTCGGCTACCGGGTTCAGGCCGGTCACGCGGGCCTGGGCGTCGGTGGTGATGACGCCGTCGCCAATCGATTGCAGTGTTATTCGCGCCAGTTCCTCGGCGCGCGCCAGGGTTGCTTCGGCCTGCTTGCGCTCGGTAATGTCGCGGCCGGAGAAATGCACCGCGCCCTCGCCCCAGGACGGCTGCAACGTGAGTGTGATGTCAATCCAGAATTCCGTGCCGTCCAGGCGTTTGGCTAGCCACTCGAAGCGGGTATGGCCATGGCGTAGCGTTTGCTCATAGACGCCCTGGGCACGTTGCGCCGACGGTTGGCCGTCTGGCTGGACAGGTAAAGCAAAATCTATAGGCGTACAACCCAACAACTGGGCTTTGTCCTCGACGCCATACAGGCGGCACAGGGCGGTGTTGCATTCGATGAAGCGCGGCGCGTCATCCATGATGGAGACAAAGCCGCAGGCGTCCGACGCCACCTCGAACAAATCCCTGAAACGTGCCTCGGTGCGTTGCAGCGATTCGTTGGTTTCAAGCGTCTCGCTGATGTCGCGGATATGCGTACAGAAGGCTTCGGGGCCGGCCGATGGCATGGCGATGAGCTCCACCTCTATCTGTAGCAGCGTGTTATCAGTCTGCAGAAACTGCCAGCGGGTCAGATGGCGACCCTGTTTGAGCGCCAGCTTGTTAGCACGTTCGAAATCAGTCCGCGCCTCGAGGCGCCGGGCGGGATCCATCGGTTCAGCTCGGGCCAGGGCGATAGCCAGGTCTTGGTTCGCGCTGCTCGCGTCGCGGATGCCCATGAGCGCGGCGAACGCCGGGTTCCAGTGCCGCGCGCGCATTGTCTCAAGGGTGACGCCCTCCAGGATCGCCACCGGGTCGGTCATGCGCTCCAGCCAATCTGTGAAGCGGGGTTCGTGCTGCATGGGCTCTCTCCCGAGGCCTTTTTACTTGTTACTTATTCGGATCAGCGCAAGTCGTGCGACAAGAGTTATATTTTTATACAAATGTATGTATCCGCTCATTCTGAATCGGGCATGATGTCGACACCGCTGGCTTGCTACGCCGAACTGCATTGCGTCTCCAATTTCACCTTCCTGCGCGGTGCCTCGCACCCTCAGGAACTGGTGACGCGCGCTGCGGCGCTTGGCTACACCGCCCTCGCCATTAGCGACGAATGTTCGTTCAGTGGCGCCGTACGAGCCCATCTGGCAGCCCGCGAGCACGGCCTCCATCTGATCATCGGCACCGAGGTGCGGCTGGTCGATGGCGTGCGACTGGTGCTGCTGGCAGCGGATCGACACGGTTACGGCGATCTTTGTTCCCTCATTACAATCGGCCGACGGGCCGCTATCAAAGGGGTATATCGGCTCACACGCGCGCAAGTTGAGGCGCTTGGTCCCGGCGTGCTGGCCCTGCTGCTGCCGGACGAGGAACCGGCGCTGGAGCCGGCGCGCTGGCTGGCCGGGTGTTTCCCGGGCCGTGCCTGGATTGCCTGCGAGCTGCTGTGCGGACCCGCCGACACCGACCGACTGGCGACGCTGGAGGCGCTTGCGCGGGCCGTGCGCCTGCCGCTGGTGGCAGCCGGAGACGTGCATATGCACACGCGTGGTCGGCGCGCCGTGCAGGACACGCTGACTGCCATTCGTCTGGGCACACCGCTGGCACAGTGTGGTTACGCGCTGCACCCCAATGGCGAGCGCCACCTGCGCACGCGCGAGGCGCTGGCCGGGATCTACCCGCCCCAGTTGCTGGAGGAAACCCTGCGTGTGGCGGCGCGCTGCACCTTCTCGCTCGACGAGCTGCGCTACGAGTACCCGGCCGAGGTGGTGCCAGCCGGCCTCTCGGCAGATGAGCACCTGCGCGCGCTGACCGAGGCGGGCGCCGCGCGCCGCTTCGCGGACGGCGTGCCGGACCAGGTGCGCGCGCTGCTGCGGCACGAGCTGGCCCTCATCGCCGAGCTGCACTACGCGCATTACTTCCTGACCGTGCACGACATCGTGGTGTTTGCCCGCGGTCGCGGCATCCTGTGCCAGGGTCGCGGTTCGGCGGCCAACTCGGCGGTGTGCTATTGCCTTGGAATTACCGAGGTCGACCCAGCGCGCTCGCAGATGCTGTTCGAGCGTTTCGTGTCCAAAGAACGCAACGAACCGCCCGACATCGACGTCGACTTCGAGCACCAGCGCCGCGAGGAAGTGCTGCAGTACATCTACGACAAATACGGCCGCGATCGCGCCGGCCTGGCCGCCACTTTGATTACCTACCGCCCGCGCAGCGCGGTGCGTGATGTCGGCAAGGCCCTGGGTCTGGCGCCAGCGCAGGTGGATCGGCTCGCCGGCAGCATGCAGTGGTGGGATGGCCAGCTCGATCCCGAGCGCGTGCGCGAGGCCGGCCTCGACCCCACCAGCCCGGTGCTGCAGCGCCTTGCCGTGCTGGTGGGGCAGCTTCTCGGCTTCCCGCGGCATTTGTCGCAACACGTGGGTGGCATGGTCATCGCCCGGGGTCGGCTGGACCGGCTGGTGCCGATCGAGAACGCTGCCATGCCCGAGCGCACCGTCATCCAGTGGGACAAGGACGACTTGCACACGCTGGGACTGATGAAAATGGACTGCCTGTCACTGGGCATGCTGTCGGCCATTCGCCGTGGGCTGGAACTGGTGAGCGACTGGCAGGGCCGGCCGTTGGCACTGTCTGACATCCCGCCGGAAGACCCCGCCACCTACCGCATGATCCAGGCCGCCGATACCGTGGGTGTGTTCCATATCGAATCGCGCGCGCAGATGGCCATGCTGCCACGCCTTAAACCGGCCACCTTCTACGACCTGGTGATCGAGGTCGCCATCGTGCGCCCGGGCCCCATCCAGGGCGGTATGGTGCATCCCTATCTGAAGCGCCGACAGGGGCTGGAGCCGGTGGACTACCCCAGCGAAGCCGTGCGCGGCGTGCTGGAGCGCACACTCGGCGTGCCGATTTTTCAGGAGCAGGTGATCCAGCTGGCCATGGTGGCGGCCGGTTTTTCCGCCGGGGAGGCCGATCAACTGCGCCGGGGCATGGCCGCCTGGCGGCGCAAGGGGGGGCTGGAAGTGTTCGAGCGAAAACTCGTCGACGGCATGCGCGCGCGTGGCTACAGCGAGGACTTTGCCCAGCGTATTTACGCGCAAATCCAGGGTTTCGGCGAGTACGGCTTTCCGGAATCGCACTCGGCGAGCTTTGCCCTGCTGGCCTATGCCTCGGCCTACCTGAAGTGTCATTACCCGGCGGCCTTCACCGCCGCGCTGCTCAACAGCCAGCCGATGGGCTTCTATGCGCCGGCGCAACTGGTGCAGGACGCCCGCCGTCACGGCGTTGCAGTGCTGCCGGTGGAGGTCACCGCGAGCGCCTGGGACTGCACGCTCGAACGCGATGCGGCCGGCAAGGCCGCGCTGCGCCTGGGGTTGCGCCTGGTAAAGGGCCTGAAGGAAACCGCCGCCCGGCGCATCGAGGTCCTGCAGCAAGCCGGCCGCCTGGCGCAGCCTCGGATGCAGGTCACGGCCTTCGCCGCCGTCAGTGGGCATGACGTTTTTCCAGCCCGCGACCGCGATCCGGTCGCCATCACGGCGCCAGCGCGGATGCGCCAGGCAGGCGGCCCGCAGGCGCGGCTACTGATCACCAGCGTGCCCGAACTTGCCACCGCGGCGCAGCTGGATCGTGGCGATCTTGAGGCCCTTGCCAGCTCGGGCGCGCTGCATGCGCTGGCCGGCAACCGCCACCAGGCGCGCTGGCAGGCGGCCGGAGTGGAAAAACCCGCGCCGTTGGTTGTACACGGGCCGGAAGGCACGCCCATGCTGCCACCGCCCACCGAAGGCCAGAATCTGGTCGCCGACTACGCCAGTGTTGGTCTCACGCTCGGTCGTCATCCGCTGGCCCTGCTGCGGGCGCGCCTGCAGCGCCAGGGTCTGCGTACCGCCACGCAATTGCGGCAGCTCGCCCACGGCAGCCATGCGCGCGTGGCCGGCATCGTGCTGGGACGGCAGCGGCCTGGCACCGCCAGCGGCGTCATCTTCGTCACGCTTGAGGATGAGACCGGTCACATCAACATCGTGGTCTGGGAGCGCACCGCCCAGGCCCAGCGCCGGCCCCTGCTGGGCGCCCGCCTGCTGGAGGTCGCCGGCACGGTGGAGCGCGACGGCGACGTGGTGCACCTCATCGCCGGTCGCCTTACCGACCGCACCGCCTGGCTTGGCGCGCTGGTGACCGAGTCGCGCGATTTTCACTGAACCGTCCCGGCGGCTGTTAAATTGCCGCCGCCGCTGCTTCACGCGCTGCGTGCCCAACCACATCAGGAGTCAGTCATGAGCAAAGGCATGGACAAGAAAAAGGACGTCAAGAAAAAATCGACCAAGACCCCGAAAGAGAAAAAAGAGGCCAAAGCCGCCAAGAAGGGGCAGAAAGACCGCCAGTAGCGCCGGGCTAAACAACGCGCAGAGTGGGTGTTCGCCCCCGCTGCGCGCGTGCGCTATGGATCGCGCGCCCTGAGCTTTCGAGCGGCGCGGGGCGCGAGAGCGGAGAAAGTGATCGCCACCGGCATCGACATCGAAGCGGTGGAAGTCGTCATATTTATGTGCGCTGTCAAACCCGCGCCTTCTTCGAGCGGATGAAAGGCTGAGGCGTGCGCGTCATCAAGTCTGGCGACCTGCACCAAGCAGTAAAAGTACGCCGTCTTCAGCACCAAGGATCTTTGTTGTAAAACCGCTATATCTATGCTGCCAAAAAGAAGGAATTTAAGTGTCTCGACTTACTGACCTCATCGCCCAAGCCAAGGCCAAGGACCCCCAAATGGGGGCAGACCTGGAGCGCGAGTACCAGGTGTTTTCCTCGCGCCTGTCTTTTGGCCTGAATTTTGAGCGCCACCGCCCAGAGGCCGTGGAACTGCCGCAGCGCCCCATCCGTAAAGGCGACAAGGTGCGCGTGCTTCCGGAGCGTGGTTCGACGAAGAAAGGCGACCCGCAGCTTTGGCAGGTGAAGGTCATCCGCAAGACCGGTAACGGCAAAGTGGCCGATCTGGAACTACCGGATGCGGAAGTAGGTATGGTGAAACCGGAGAGCGACCCGGACGATCACAACGCGTACACGGTGAGCCTGTATATGCACAAACGCATCGACCGGGCGAGTATTCTCGCCGCCGTGCGCCAGCGAATGAAGGGCGAGAAGGCTTCACCTTCTTCCTCCGGGGGAGGGCAGGGTGAGGGGGCCTGCGTGCATCAGCCTGACCTCCTCGTCGCGCCGTTCGAAAACCTTCCGTTGCGCGATGCCCTTGACTTCTACAAACACGAGCGCGGTGGGACCAACCGGCTGATCGCTGGTGATTCGCTGCTGGTGATGAGCTTGCTTTTCCAGAAGGAGACCGTCGCCGATCAGGCGCAGAGTTGTAATGGGAATGCGATATGAGATTTTGGGCGGGAGTTACCGATAACGACTGGTACCAGTTCCTCTCTGGGCGGAATTTCGATGAAGTCAACTTCTGGCAACCAAGTGCAACACCCCCATTTACAAATTTGGAAGCTGGCACGCCATTTCTGTTTAAGTTGAAACGTCCGAACAATCACATTGCCGGACTTGGATACTTCGTAAAGTATGTAAAACTTCCCCTGCCTTTGGCGTGGGAAGTGTTTGGTGAGAAAAACGGCGCGAGTACAATTGCGGAGTTCGAAAAACTCATTCGACCATTGATCGGAACAACAAGAACCAGCCTGCTTGAGGTCGGGTGTAGTATCCTTTCGACTCCATGTTTCTTTCCGCGCGATTCTTGGATCGAAGCACCTCCAGATTGGTCTGGAAACATTGTTCGTGGAAAAACCTACGATACGACGGAGCAGATAGGAAATAATCTTTGGCTTGCTGTTCAAAGCCGAATTGACGGTCATGACCAATTGCAGCCGGAAGTACGCGAACCCGAGTCGCGTTATGGTGAAGCTTACCTAGAAAGGGCGCGTTTTGGCCAAGGAACATTTCGTGTTCTTGTGACCGAAGCTTACCAACGGCGGTGTGCGATTACCGGAGAACACACGTTGCCCGTGCTTGAAGCTGCGCATATAAAACCATTTTCGAAACATGGGCCAAATAGTACTCGCAACGGGCTTTTACTTCGCTCCGACTTCCATAAGCTATTTGATCTGGGGTTTGTGACTGTAACTCCCGAATTGCGAGTTGAAGTGAGTCCTCGTATCCGAGAAGAGTGGTTTAACGGGAAGGCATACTATCGATTGCATGGCGAGGCGCTCGCTGCTATTCCAGATAGCCCAAGCGAACGGCCGGGAGACGAATACCTTCGCTGGCACAACGAGAATGTTTATGTTGGCTGAGAATGGTCAAGCAATGCGTTCCGGCACCACCACCTTCGTCGCCGAGAAGTGGGTCAGGTGCTGGATCACCTGCGACACATCGCGCGTGTCGGTAACACTCGCCAAGCAACAGGATGAAGCGTGTACCGTCATTCCGCTGATGGTATTGAAAGTGCCCAACACACCCGACACAAACGACATTGGCCGCGCCCTGGATACTACCTATCAGCAATGGCCGGTGTCTGTTCAGTAATTTTCAGCGTCGTAGCCCGTATGCAGCGCAGCGGAATACGGGTATCCCGGCCGCAACCCGAATTCCGCGATCTCCCTTCGCTCACGTCAGCCCACTACTCCACCAACTGCGCGAACACGTCCCCGATTTCGTCCAGGTGTTCCAGGCCCAGCACTTCCAGGCCGGGGATAGGTTTGCGCGGTGCGTTCAGCTTGCCCACCACGGCGCGTTTGAAGCCGAGCTTGGCCGCTTCGCCCATGCGCTCCTGGCCGCCACGCACGGGGCGTACTTCGCCTGACTGCGTTGCCCCGCATGAAGCTACTGCGTACACTTGGCTCTGGCCTAAGCTACTTAGCTAACCGGAGTCGCTCATGACCGTTACCGTCAACATCCACCAGGCAAAAACCCAGCTATCGAAGCTGCTGGCCCAGGCGCAGGCCGGGGAAGAAGTGATCATCGCCAAGTCCGGCAAGCCGTGGGCAAAGCTGGTGCCGATCCGCAGCGACACCGCCCGTCGCCCCGGCATCGCCACCGGTGCCGTGACGGACACGTTTTTCGAGCCCTTGCCGGAAGAAGAACTGGACGCCTGGTCCTGAACGGTGATTCTCGATACCCACGTCTTTCTGTGGTGGCTGTTTGACGATCGGCGCTTGTCGGTAGGCCTGCGTACGCTGCTGGCCAACCCGGCGCAGGCGGTGTTCGTCAGTAGCGCTTCGGTGTGGGAAATCGCCACCAAACACCGGCTCGGCAAGCTGCCGCAGGCCGGCGAGGTGGCCAGCGATGTCCCGGCCTGGATTATCCGGGTCGGGTTTGCGCCCCTGCCGATCAGCCCGCAGCACGCCCAGCTTGCCGGTAGCTGGCAGCATGCGCATCGAGACCCGTTCGACCGCATGCTGGTGGCGCAGGCCAGGATCGAGGCGCTGCCGCTCGCGACTGACGACGCCGTGCTGGCGTCCTTCGGCGTCGACATCGTAAGTTGATGCGCGCTGCCCCCGCATGGGTTTAGCGCACCTCGATTAGCGTCGTACCGCGCCGCCCAAGCCCGACTGGGACTCGCCGCTTATCCCGCTCTTACACCCCGGTATGCGGCGTCGGCTGCCGGCGCGGCCGGCGGCGGCCGACCAGGCTTTGTACCACCACATAAAACATCGGGATGAAAAACGTGGACAGGAACAGCGCCGACGCCATGCCACCGATCACGCCGGTGCCGATGGCGATGCGTGCCGCCGCGCCAGCGCCGGTGGCGATGGCCAACGGCGCAACGCCGAGCATGAAGGCCATGGAGGTCATCATGATCGGCCGCAGCCGGATACGCGCCGCTTCCAGCACCGCATCGGTCAGGCTTTTGCCCTGTTTGGTGTGTAGCGTATGGGCGAACTCGACGATCAGGATCGCGTTCTTGGCGGTCAGGCCCATGGTGGTGAGCAGGCCGACCTGAAAGAACACGTCGTTGTTGAGTCCACGCGCCAGTGCCGCGAGCACCGCCCCGAGCAGGCCAAGCGGCACCACCAGCATCACCGCGAACGGCACCGTCCAGCTCTCATACAAGGCTGCCAGGGCCAGGAACACCACGATCGCGGAGATGGCGTACAAGGCGGGCGCCTGCGAGCCTGCCTGCTTTTGCTGGAAGGACATGCCGGCCCATTCGTAGCCTATGCCCGGTGGCAGCCGGGCGGCCAGGTGTTCCATTTCCGTCATGGCTTCGCCCGAGCTGTAGCCGGGCGCGGCCTGGCCGATAAGGTTGGCGGCCGGGACGCCGTTGAAGCGCTCCAGACGCGGCGAGCCGCGCGTCCACTCGGTGCTGGAAAAGGCACCGAACGGCACCATGTCGCCGCCGGCATTGCGCAGGTACCAGCGCTCCAGATCCTCCGGCAGCATCCGAAACGGCGCATCGCCCTGCACAAAGACCTTCTTGGTGCGCCCGTTCTCGATAAAGTCGTTGACGTAGGTTGAACCCCAGGCGGTGCCCAGTGTCTGGTTGATATCGGCCAGCGACAGGCCCAGCGCACGGGCTTTTTCCTGGTCTATGTGCAGGCGGTACTGGGGCGCATCCTCCAGGCCGTTGGGCCGCACATTGGCGAGCACCGGGCTTTGCGCGGCCATGCCGAGCATCTGGTTGCGCGCCGCCACCAATGCACCGTGCCCCAGTCCGGCGCGGTCCTGCAGCTGCATGTCGAAGCCGGCCGAGCGCCCCAGTGCCCGTACCGATGGCGGTGCAAACGCAAACGCCATGC
>CAZZHF010000016.1:19356-19978 GCA_964653545.1 uncultured Gammaproteobacteria bacterium
GTCCTTGACCGTACGCGCGAAATGCATGCTGGCGCGCAGGCCCAGCGCCTGGGCACTGTCGTTCGGTGACCGGCGTTCGGACCAGTCCTTGAGGTTGACGAACACCAGGCCGACGTTCTGCCCCCGACCACCGAAGCTGAAGCCGAACACGTTCATGGCGCCGAACACGATCTTCTTTTCGGTCTCGTAGAAATAGCGCCCGACCTGCTCCATGACCTGCTCGGTACGCTCGGTGGTGGCGCCCGGTGGGAGCAGCACGTTGGCGTACAGCGTGCCCTGGTCCTCGTCCGGCAGGAAGCCGCCCGGCAGGCGCACGAACAGCAGCCCCAGCCCGCCCACGATGACCACGTAGACCAGCAGAAACCGTGGTATGCGGCGGATCATGTAGCCAACAGCACTGACGTAGCGTTTGGTGGTGTTTCCGACGCCGCGGCTGAATCGACCCAACAAACCGCGGCGTGGTGGGCCGTGCGGTTTCGGCTTCAGCAGCGTGGCGCACAGCGACGGCGTGAATACCATCGCTACCAGCACCGACAGCGACATGGCTGACACGATGGTGAGCGAGAACTGGCGATAGATGGCGCCGGTGGTGCCGGGGAAGAAGGCCATCGGCACGAACACC
>CAZZHF010000017.1:0-19943 GCA_964653545.1 uncultured Gammaproteobacteria bacterium
TCCGGCGGCGGCCTGGAATCTGACCATAAAGCGCAACACCGTAGCCGTGGTCAGCGATGGCTCAGCAGTACTGGGCCTGGGCAACATCGGCCCTTACGCCGCCATGCCGGTCATGGAAGGCAAGGCACAGCTGTTCAAGGAGTTCGGGAGCGTGGACGCGTTTCCGATCTGTCTTGCCACGCAGGACACGGAGGCCGTGATCGCCGCCGTGGCCGCGCTTGCGCCCGGCTTCGGGGGCATCAACCTGGAGGATATCGCCGCGCCACGCTGCTTCGAGATCGAGCGCCGCTTGCAGGAGATGCTCGATATCCCCGTGTTTCACGATGACCAGCACGGCACCGCCGTGGTGCTGGCGGCGGCTTTTTTGAATGCCCTTAAAGTCATTGGCAAACACGCTGCGGACCTTAAGGTTGTGGTGGCCGGCGTCGGCGCCGCCGGGACGGCCTGTACCGAAATCCTGCTGGAACTGGGCGTACGGAACATCATCGGGTGTGATCGCGGCGGCGCATTGGCCAGCGGGCGCACCGACCTGAATGCCGCCAAGCGCGCGTACTTGGCCAAGACCAACCCCGACGATCAGGCCGGCAGCCTGCACCAGGTGCTGCGGGGGGCAGATTTTTTCATTGGCCTGTCGGGGCCGAACCTGATCGGCGCGGCAGACCTGGGGGCGATGGCCAAGGACCCGGTGGTTTTCGCCATGTCCAATCCGGATCCTGAAATCGACCCCGCCGTCGCTCTGCCCCGGGTCGCCATCATGGCCACGGGCCGCAGCGACTACCCGAACCAGATCAACAACGTGCTATGTTTCCCCGGCCTGTTCCGTGGTGCTCTGGATTGCCAGGCCTTGCGCATTACCGGCGGCATGAAGCTGGCTGCCGCGCGCGCCATCGCCGACGTCATTCCGATCCCGGCGCTGAGTGCTGATTACATCATTCCAAGCGTGTTCGACCCGGCGGTGGCCCAGGCGGTTGCCGAAGCGGTAAAGCAGGCGGCGCGGGAAGACGGTGTGGCGCGGCGCTGAGTTGTGGCCCTGGCCGGCCCGCCGCTGGGTCATTGGACGGAGAGACCATGAATTTTGCCTACACCGCGGCCCAGCTGGCGCTCGCCGAGGAGCTCGCCGTATTGCTTGGCCGCTTCGAGGCGCCGCCGAAACTGCGTGCTCTGGCCGACGCCGGCATCGCCGCCTTCGATGCCGATTTATGGCAGGCGCTGGCCGAGCAGCAGTGGCTGGGACACAGCATGGGCGCTGATCAGCACCACCGCGACCTGGGCGCCGAGGAGCAGACACTCGTGGCGTACGAGGCGGGGCGTGCGCTGGCGTCCGTACCGCTGCTTGCAACCTTACTCGCCGGTGAGGCGCTGAACACGGCCGGGTCCGCGGCATACCAGGATGAACTTGCCGTCGGCGCCTTGCGCGTGGCGCTGTGCCTGCCACCGCCGGGCGCCGGGACTCCAGCGGTTACCATAAATAGTGACAAGGCCAGCGGTCGCTTGAGTCCGGTGGTGGACGGCCTGGTGGCCGACGCAGTGTTGTGCGCCGATGCCAGGGGTGGCGCCTGGCTGGTCGACTTGCGCCGCCCCACGGTGCGGCGGCGCCAGCTTGCCACGCTGGATCTGGCCCACACTGCCGCCGAGCTGGACATCGATAGCGCCCTGGCGCATCCGCTTGGCCCCGCCGACGGCTTGCGGGCGCGGGCCGCCATTCTCACAGCTTTCGAGCAGCTCGGAGGGGCGCAGCGCTGTCTGGATCTGGCAGTCACCTATGCCAAGGAGCGCTACGCCTTCGGCCAGCCAATTGGCGCCTTTCAGGCAGTCAAGCACAAACTTGCGACGCTGCACGTCGAGATCGAACTGGCCCGCGCCAATGCCTATTACGGCGCCTCCGCGCTGGCCGATGATGACCCGACAACCTTGAGTCTGGCTGCGACACTGGCGCGCGCCAGCGCGACCGACACCTATCTGACAACGGCGCAGGAGTGCCTGCACATCCATGGCGGTGTTGGCTTCACCTGGGCCTGTGAGGCGCACCTGCATCTGCGCCGCGCCCGCGCGTTGGAGGCAGCGCTGGGCAGCGCCGCCGCATGGCGTGAGGGCCTGGTCGACTCGCCCGCGCTGCTGGCAAGTCTTTGATCCAGGCCTGAATCGGTCCATCCTGGACTTCTCAGGCTACGGAGCCCGAAACGCGCGATTTTCGATCTCCTTACATCCTTGACGCCTTGCCCGCGCCTGAAGACCGTGGCACATCCATGTGCCGCAGAACCGGCCGGGTTGATGGGACATTTCCGGGAAGCACAACATGGATTTTCGAGACAGCCCCGAAGAAGCCGCGTTTCGTGATCAGGCACGCGCCTGGTTGACCGCCAACGCCACGCCGCGCGATCCGGCCCAGGTCGAGCCCGGCGTGTTCGAGCACTGGCCGAGTGCCGAGCAGATGCAGGCTGCCCGCGCCTGGCAGCGGCGCAAGTTCGATGCTGGCTGGGCCGGCGTGTTCTGGCCGCCGGAGTATGGCGGTCGTGGTGGCACGATCATGCAGCAGATCATCTGGAACCAGGAGGAGCGCCGCGTGACAACGCCCCCGGCGGTGCTGCTGATGGGACAGGGCCACGTGGGCTACACCCTGCTGTCGCATGCAACACCGGAGCAAAAACAGCGCTGGCTGCCGCCGACTCTGCGCGGCGAGTACGCCTGGTGCCAGCTGTTCAGCGAGCCGGGTGCCGGATCGGATTTCGCGGCACTGGCCTGCGCTGCCACGCGCGAAGGCGACGCCTGGCGCATCCGTGGCGAGAAAATCTGGATATCCGACGGTGCGTATGCCGATTTCGGTTTTCTGGTTACCCGCACGGATCCGGACGGCCCCAAACACAAGGGGCTCACCTGCTTTGTAGTGGATATGCGTGCCCCGGGCGTCAGCGTGCTGGATGTGCGTCACCCGAACGGAGGTTCGCATTTCAGCCATGTGCGTTTCGATGACCTGCGGGTGGCCGATGCCGACCGCGTCGGCGCGGTCAACGACGGCTGGCGGGTGGCCCTGACCACGCTGATGTACGAGCGTTTCTTTGTGGGTGCCTGGGGCTCGTCCGGTGCCTTCGGCGGCCCGCAGTTACGCCATCTGCTCGAACTGGCCGCGAAATGCGAGCGCAACGGTCGATCGGCGCTGCAAGACGGCGCGGTCCGCCAACGTCTGGCCGCGTTTGCCGTGCGCGCCAAGGCGCTGACCCATATGAGCTATCGCGTGCTGACCACCGTATCGCAGGGTGGCATCCCCGGGCCGGAGGGCTCCATCGTCAAGATGGAATTCGCCCGTATGTCGCAGGAGATGGCCAATTTCGGCCTGGAATTGATGGGGCCGGAGGCAATGTTGGCGGGTGTCGACGCGCCCTGGGAGGGCGTTTTTCAGGCCGCGCTGCTGGAGAACCCCTGCATGCGCATCGCCGGCGGTACCGACGAGATTCAGCGCACCATCATCGGCGAGCGCCTGCTGGGCCTGCCACAGGAACAGCCGCCGCCCAGGGATCTGCCGTTTCGGGACATGCCCCGCGGCGGCGGTTGGCGCGCCGCTCTCGGAGATGATGCGTCTCGCCGGTCCGGCGCCTTTTAGTTACCGCAAGATCGACCAAGCGCCGGTCGGATTCCAGTCACGCCAGCTCGATCCGGCTAAGGCCGCTTGAGCCTGACCGACGCCGGACGCGTGGGTCGATTACCGGCCAAAGGGCTTGGCGGGGGCCGTCTCGCTAGGGTATAAAGGCCATCGGTTTTGCCCGTCTGGAACGGGATGATGATGAAAATAAAGCTAATTTCCCTGGCTGCCTTGGTGCTGGCCACGGTGTTTTCCGGGCTGGGCTTGCCGATACCCGCGCACGCGGGTGCCCGCGAAGTGCCGCCCGATGCGCTGCGTTGCCTGGCGCTTGCCGTGTACTTCGAGGCACGCGGCGAACCCCGTGAGGGCAAGGAGGCGGTCGCTTACGTCGTGGTCAACCGGGCCCGCGAAGCTCAGTTCCCCGGCGGGGTGTGTCAGGTCGTACAACAGGGTGGCGAGCAGCGACCGTGTCAGTTCGGCTGGTGGTGCGACGGGCGTAGCGATAAGCCGGCGCCGGGTCGCATGTGGGAGTCGTCCCAGGATGTGGCGCGTGAGGTACTGGCCGGGCAGGTGGAGGATCCCACCGAAGGCGCCCTGTATTTCTTGCGGGTCAAGGCCAAGGAGCCGACCTGGGCTGAGCGCCTGACCCGTCTTGCCCGCATCGGCGGGCACGTCTTCTACCGCTGACCGATACGCCGCGCCTGCCGCCTGGCGGTGTTCCGGTGTCGCTGCCGGACGGCGTGCTTTATCAGCTGCCGCGGTTTCTGTCCGTTGACGATGCCGGCAACCTGCTGACGAATCTGATCGAAGGTCTCGCCTGGCAACACCACCGGCTGTGGCTGTTTGGTCGCGAGCGGCTGACGCCGCGCCTGTGTGCCTGGTACGGCGATGCCGGCGCCCGCTATGCCTACAGTGGTCAGGCGCTGGACCCACAGCCGTGGACCGGGCCGCTGGAGGATCTGCGCCAACGCATCCAGGCCACGCTCGCTTGCCGCTTCAACAGTGTGCTCGCCAATCGGTACCGTGACGGCGCCGACAGCATGGGTTGGCACAGCGACGATGAGGCGAGCCTGGGGCCCGAACCGGTGATTGCCTCGCTGAGCCTGGGCGATACACGACGTTTTGTGCTCAAGCATCGGTACCGCGACGACCTGGCGTCCGTGGATATACCGCTGGCAGCGGGTTCGCTGCTGGTCATGGCCGGGCGGCTGCAAACCCATTGGCGTCACTGTGTGCCTAAGACGCGCCGCCCGGTCGGACCGCGCATCAATCTGACCTTTCGCTTGATCACGCCGGTGGCAGCGCGTATTCCATGATCAGCGGCGCATGGTCTGAAAACCGCTCGGCGGTGTGGATGCGTGCCGAACGTACACAGTTCCGCAGCCCAGGTGACAGGATCTGGTAGTCGATGCGCCAGCCCACGTTCTTGGCCCAGGCCTGCCCACGGTTGGACCACCAGGTGTATTGATCCGGTTCCTGGTTGACTGCGCGAAAGGCGTCGACCCAGCCCAATTCATCGAACAGCAGATCCAGCCAGGCGCGCTCTTCGGGTAGAAATCCCGAATTTTTCTGGTTGCCGCGCCAGTTCTTGATGTCGATGTTTTTGTGCGCGATGTTGATATCGCCGCAGATGATCCAGTCGCGGCCGTCATCGCGCATCTGCCGTAGCAATGGTGTCAGGCGCTCCATGACGCTGAACTTCACCTGCTGACGCGCCTCGCTGCTGGAGCCCGACGGCAGGTAAAGCGAAACCACGCTCAGGCGCCCGAAGTCCACTTGCAACCAGCGCCCCTCGGCGTCGAAATCCGCCCAGCCCAGGCCCTCGATCATGCGGTCCGGCGCGCGCCGCGTATAGATACCCACGCCGCTATAGCCAGGCTTTATGGCGTCATGAAAAAAGCCCTGGCAGGAGCCCGGTGCTAACATCTCGGCCGTAAACTGTGGGCGCTGGGCCTTGGTTTCCTGCATGCACACGAGGTCGGCGTTTTCGCGCGCCAGGAAATCGGCCACGCCCTTGCGCCACGCCGAGCGGATGCCGTTCAGGTTCAGGGTGATGATTTTCAGCGGTGTGTTCCCCTGCTTTGTCGGTGTGAGCCGACCCATTTCAATCGGCCTGGATAAACGACGTGGAAGTCTATCAGCGCGAGTTCTTCGACTTCGCCATCCAAAGTGGCGTGCTTAAATTTGGCGAGTTCACACTCAAGTCAGGCCGCAAAAGCCCGTATTTCTTCAACGCTGGCCTGTTCAACAGCGGCGAGCGCCTGCGCTGCCTCGGCGGTTACTACGCGGCGGCATTAAAGCGCGCGGCGGTTCCGTTCGATATGCTGTTCGGGCCTGCCTACAAAGGTATTCCTCTGGTGACGGCGACCGCCATCGCGCTGGCCGGCGAGCAGGGTCTGGACCTGCCCTTCGCCTTTGACCGCAAGGAAGCCAAGGACCACGGCGAGGGCGGCGTCATCGTCGGTGCGCCACTGGCCGGTGCGGTGATGGTCGTGGACGACGTGATCTCGTCCGGGCTGTCAGTGCAGCACTCGGCGGCGTTGATCCAGAGCGCCGGCGCGCGTCTGGCCGGGGTATTGGTGGCGCTGGACCGCCAGGAACGCGGGCAGGGTGAACATTCGGCAGTAGCCGAGGTACAGGCACGCCATGGCGTGCCGGTGGTTGCGGTGGCAGGACTCCATGAACTCATGCAATACCTTGACAGCGACACGCGGATGGCTGCCCAAGCAGCGGCCATCCGGACCTACCGGGCGCAGTATGGCGTTGCCTGATCGTCGGCGTCGGTTGCTTGCAATCTGCCTGATGCTGGCAGGCTTTGTTGCGTCAGATGTGCTGGTCGCTGGCGGTGGCAGCCTGTACCGCTTTCGCGACGAGGCCGGTCGCATGCATGTGGCGAGCAGTCTGCCACCGGCCTATGCGCAGAAAGGCTACGAGGTACTCGATCGCGACACGCTGAAGGTGCGTTATCGCGTTGAGCCGGCGCTGAGCGCGGAACAATTGAACCAGCAGGCGCAGCGGGACAAGGCGGCGGCGACCGCCAGCGCCGCCGCACAAGAGGCTGAAAATGCCCGCGCGCAAACGCTCGCAGCGCAGCAAAACCACGACCGCATGCTGATGCAGACCTATGGCAGCAGCGCGGACATCAAGCGTCTGCGCGATAGCAAGCTGGAAAGCCACAGTCAGATATTGCGCGCGGTCGAGAACACCATCGGACACCTGCGGCGCAATTTGCAACAGATGGATGCAACCCTGGCCGAGCACAAGGCTGCTGGCCGAGCACCGCCGGTAACCCTGGTCAAGGCGCGGGCCAAGACGGCGGCCGACCTGATCGCACAGGAGCAGGCCGTCAGCCGGATTCAGGGCGAGCAGGAGGCCATACGCGCCACGTTTGGTGCTGATATCGAGCGCTACCAGCGTCTGACCGGCAAGGCCGGTTAATCGACACGGCGCGTGCGTTGGCGACTGCCCCGGCCTGCGCGGTCGATGCGCCTGGCCGACAAGAATGGCGCAGAGTTTCGCGTGGCTGACGGCGCGGCGCGCTGCCCATGGGGCAGCCGGTGGTGCTTGCGTCGCTGCTAAAGATTCACCGTCAGGCGCTTTGCTGAGTCATCAGGCGCAGCCACTGCCGGTACTGGGTGTGGGTGAAAGTCTCGTCGTCGATGTCACTGCCGCTGAACTGCGGCGCAAGGCCAATCCCCCGGGCGTTGTCATCGGCACCGGCGGTGACGCGCGTCATGCCGCGGAAATGGCCCTGCAGATAGGGTCGGTGTGAGGCCATGAAGCCGCGCTGGCAGGCTTCCATCACCGCCTGATCGTCCGGCGTGGCAAGTCCCGCCGGCCCCAGAAAGTCCTCGAACTGGCGCAGCCGCCGTTCGCGCGCGGCCTTCGGCTCGCCGCGGGGCGCCACGCAGTACACCTCAATCAGGGTCTCGTCGACCGACAGCGGGTGCACGATGCGTACCGTGGACGAGGACTGGTCCATCAGCAGCAAATTCGGAAACACCACCAGGTTGCGCACCGCGTCGATCATCCAGCGCGCCTTGTCCGGCCCGAATTCACGCGTGATGCGCTCGCGCTGGAAACCCAGCGGGCGGTCGTCGCCATTGGGCATCAGGCCCCAGTCCATGCTGTGGCCGTTCTCGAACTGGTAGCTGCCGCCCGGCAGGCTGGCCATCTGCGTCGGGTCGATGGTCTTGATCGCGCTCGTGGCGTTCTTTTGCCGCTCCAGGATCAGCCCGATGTAGCTGGTGTGGACCGGAAAGAAGTGATAGCCGTCGATGTTTTCCAGCTGCATCTTCCAGTTGGCCCGGCAGGTGTATCGAATGCCGCCGCGGACCAGCTCCAGCCCGTCGGGGGACTGGTCCGCCATGGCGTCGATGATCGCCGTCGAGCCGCCCAGGTATTGCTCAAGCGGCTCCACGGCCTCGTTCAGGCTGCCGAACACGAAGCCGCGGTACACGCCTACCTTCACCCGCGCCAGGTCGTGCGACAGGCCGGTGAAGTAGTCCGTGTAGCCGCCGCGCGGCTGGGCATCCACGTTCACGCAGCGGCCGCTGCTGTCGTACACCCAGCCGTGGTACGGGCAGGTCAGGGTGCGCTTGTTGCCGCGCTTGCTGCTGGTCAGTTCGGCCCCGCGGTGCGAGCAGCTGTTCAGGAAGGCGTTGACCTGGCCGTCCTCGCCGCGGGTGACCAGCACCGGCTTGCGGCCGATGCGGGCGGCCACGAAATCGTTGGCGTTCGGAATCTGGCTCTCGTGCGCCAGGTAGACCCAGGTCGACTCGAAGATATTGCGCATTTCGAGCTCGAAGATGGCCGGGTCGGCAAAGATGCGCCGCGCCACCTCGAAGCGGCCCTCGTCCGGGGCGTCGCGCACGCAATCCAGCAAGTCGGACAGGTTCAGGCCGTTACGATCAGTGATCTGGTCCATGGTGTCGTTCCTGGGTTGTACCGGGTTGATCCGCGCCAGTTCGCGCGAAGGAAGACGGTCTGGTGAGTTGATTACAGGTTGTCAGGCCAGGGCGGCGATGATTTCGTCGGCCTTGGCGACGTCGCAGCGCCCGGCCATGCGCCGCACAGTGATCTCGTGCGCCTCTTGCGAGCTGCACACGCAGCAGTCCTCGGCCAGGATGTTGCTGTAGCCACGGTCGTTGGCGTCCCAGGCAGTGGATTCCACGACCGCGTCGGTGCTGACCCCGCTCAGAATGACATCGGTAATGCCTTGCGCGTCCAGCAGCTCCTGCAAACCGGAACTGACAAAGGCGCTGAAGATGCACTTGTAGACGATCGCCTCGCCGGGCAGGGGCTTGACCAGTTCGGCCGCCTCACCGCCCCAGGTGCCACGTTTGCACACGTTGCCGCCGCTTACCAGTTCGAAGAACCCGCCGCGGTGCGGCCATCGCGGCTGCACGCCACCTTCAAGATCGATCAGCACATGTACCACCGGCACGCCGCTGGCGCGACAGGCATCCATCAAACGGCGTAAGTTGTTCAGCATGCCGGTCTGCTGGATCATCTGTGCGAACCCAAGCTGACGTGCCATGGGCGAGTCGATATGCGTAATGTCGTTTTGCACGTCCATAACCAGGAGCGCGGTTTTGGATTTGTCGATGCTGATGGCCATGACTTACTCCGAGGGGGACAGTTGAGTGATTATCCTTATCGATCGTTCGGATTGTATGCAGTGCCCCAGCCGGGGGCAATCATCGTGGCGTGATCGATGAACGCGTTGCTGTGGTTACTCGCGCTTCTTGCCGTGGGTGGCGTCGCCGCCTATCGCCAACTTGGTCGCTTCGCAGCCACTTCCGCGCTCGGCGGAACCCTGTTGCTGGCGTCGATCAGTGGCGGTTTCCCGGTGCTGTTGGCTCTAGTGTTGTGGTTGCTGTGGGGGGCGTTTGCGTTGCTGCTGCACGCCGACGACTGGCGCCGCGAATATGTTACCGGGCGGGTGCTTACGTTTTACCGTCGGCAGCTGCCGCCCTTGTCCGAAACCGAGCGCGAGGCGATGGCCGCCGGTACTGTGTGGTGGGATCGCGAGCTATTCAGTGGCCAGCCTGACTGGGATCTGCTGGCCGGCTTTGTCGATGCGCCTTTCACGCCGGCCGAGCAGGCATTCCTGGACGGCCCCGTGCCGCGGCTGTGTGCGCTTCTGGACGATTGGCGCATCACGCACCAGGACGCCGATCTTCCCGCTCCGGTGTGGCAATTCATGCGCGAGCAGGGCTTTTTTGGCCTGATCATCCCCACCGAATACGGTGGCCAGGGCTTTAGCCACCGTACCCACTCGGCGGTAGTAATGCAGCTTGCCAGTCGCAGTGTGACAGCGGCCATCACGGTCATGGTGCCCAATTCGCTCGGGCCGGCCGAGCTGCTGCGCCACTACGGCACGCCGGAGCAAAAAGACCACTACCTGCCACGTCTGGCGCGCGGACAGGACATTCCCTGTTTTGCGCTGACCGGCCCACAGGCTGGCTCAGACGCCAGCGCCTTGCCCGATATAGGGGTGGTGTGCCGAGGCTCGCACGACGGACAGGATGTGCTCGGCGTGCGCCTGAATTTCGAAAAGCGCTACATCACCCTGGCGCCGGTGGCGACGGTGATCGGCCTTGCCTTCAGCCTGCGCGACCCGGACGGCCTGCTCGGAGGCGCGGTGGAGCGTGGCATCACGGTACTGCTGTTGCCGGCCGACGCGCCCGGCGTGCGCAGCGGCGAACGTCACCTGCCGCTCGACGTTCCATTTCAGAACGGGCCCTTGCATGGTCAGAACGTGTTCGCGCCGCTGTCGTGGATCATCGGCGGCGAGGCCGGCATCGGTCGCGGCTGGGAAATGCTGGTCAGTTGCCTGTCGGAAGGTCGCGGCATTTCGCTGCCGGCGCTCAGCACCGGTGTCGCCAAAGTCGCCGCTCGATATACCGGCGCCTATGCGCGGTTGCGCGAGCAGTTCGGCGTGCCGGTCGGCCGTTTCGAGGGCGTGCAGGAAGCGCTCGCCCGTATCGCCGGCAACTGCTACCAGATGGACGCCGCCCGAAGCCTCACCCTGTATGGGCTCGATCACGGCGAAAAGCCGGCGGTACTGACCGCCATCCTGAAGTACCACCTCACCGAGCGTGGCCGGCGTGTGGTCAACGACGCCATGGATGTGCAGGCCGGCAGCGGCGTGATGATGGGGCCGCGCAATTTTCTCGCCCGCTATTACCAGGTGATGCCGGTGGCGATCACGGTCGAGGGCGCCAATATCCTGACCCGCAACCTGATTATTTTTGGCCAGGGCGCGGTGCGCGCGCACCCCTATGTGCTGGACGAGATGCTGGCGCTGCAGGAACAGGACGCCGACCTGGCGGTGGAGCGTTTTGACCAGTTGCTGCTGGGACATGCCGGGTTCCTCCTGGGCAATGCGGCGCGCAGCTTTTTTCTGGGCCTGACCCGCGGGCGTCTGGCGCAGGTGCCGGGGGACGGCGTCAGCCGTCGCTACCAGCAACGCCTGTCGTGGATGAGCGCCGCGTTCGCGTACAGCGCCGATGTCACGATGTTGCTGGTGGGCGGCGAACTGAAGCGCCGCGAGCGCCTGTCGGCGCGCCTGGGCGATGTGCTGTCCGAGCTGTACCTGGCCAGCGCCGTGCTGCGTCATTTTCAGCAGCAAGGCCAGCCACCGGAAGATATGCCCCTGGCGCGGTGGGCGCTCGAGGATTGCCTGGCCCGTATCGGCACCGCCTTCGACGGCTTATTCGCCAATTACCCGAATCGCGCGCTCGGCTGGCTGCTGCGTTGGCTGGTATTCCCTACCGGCCAGCCGCGTTCCGGCCCGGACGACGCGCTTGGCCAGCAGGTGGCGGAGTTGTTGCTCGCGCCCAGTGACAGCCGCGACCGTCTCACCGACGGCATCTATTTGTCCGAGGACCCGGCTGAGGCCACCGGCCGGTTGGAACTGGCCCTGGCGCAAGCGGACGCCGCCGGACAGGTACAGCACAAGCTGCGCGGGGCACTTAAAAGCGGCGAGTTGGCGGTCAGCGCCGACGAGGACCTGCTCGCACAGGCCCAGGCGGCGGGTGTGCTTGACGCCGGCGAGGTGGCCCTGCTGGGTGGGTATCAGGAACTGCTGCGCGAGATCATCGCTGTCGATGCCTTTCCCGCCGGCAGTTTCAGGCGCGCCAGCACAACGGGCTGAGCACGGTGAGCACCCGGGACGCCTGTCACGATCCGATCCCCTGGCGCGAGGCAGGCACCCTGCCAGGGTTGCTGCGCGCGCGCGTAGCGCGCAGCAGCACCGGGGTGGCTTATCGCCATTTCCACGACGGCGCCTGGCTGGACCTCACCTGGCAGCAGGTAGCGCGGCGCGTCGGGCGGTTCCAGGCCGCGCTGCGCGGCGAGGGCCTGGCGACAGGTGCGCGGGTGGCGGTAATGCTGCCAAACGGTCCGGACTGGGTGTGCTTTGACCTGGCGGCGCTGGCGCTTGGGCTGGTCGTGGTGCCGGTCTACCGCGACGACCGGCCGGACAACGCCGCTTACGTGCTGGAACATTCCGGCGCTGCCCTGCTGCTGGTCGAAACTGCTGCGCAATGGCAAGCGCTGCTGCCGCACGGGTATCTGGGTGCGCTGCAGCGGGTGGTGCTGGCGCAGGGCGACGCGGATGATGACCGTGTGTTGTCGCTGGACCATTGGCTGCCCGAGCACGGGGAGTTTGGCGTCGAGTGCACCGACGGTGAGGCGCTGGCGAGCATCGTCTACACCTCCGGCACCACCGGCCGGCCCAAGGGTGTGATGCTGAGCCACCGCAATATGCTGTGGAACGCCGCCGCCGCTGAAGCCATGGCGCCGGTCATGCTCGACGACCTGTTCCTGTCCTTCCTGCCCCTGTCGCACACGCTTGAACGCACCATTGGCTACTACTTGCCGCTGCTGGCCGGGGCGGCGGTCGCGTTTGGACGGGGCATCCAGCAGCTGGCGGACGATCTGGTCGCCGTGCAGCCGACAGTGCTGGTGAGCGTGCCACGCGTGTTCGAGCGTAGCGCCATCGCCATCCGCGAGGGTATTGGCCAGCGCCCTCGGCCCGTGCAATGGCTATTCGATGCCACGTTAAAACTCGGCTGGCGGGATTTCGAGCGCGCACAAGGCCGGGCTTCTGGTACGCCACTGCTGGCCACGTTGCCGTTGCTGCGCCGACGGGTGGCGGGTCCGGTGCTCGATCGCCTGGGCGGGCGGCTGCGCCTGGCCATTTGTGGCGGCGCGGCCCTGCCGCCGGACGTGGCGCGGCTGTTCATCAGCCTCGGCCTGCCTCTGTTGCAAGGCTATGGCCTGACCGAAGCCAGTCCGGTGCTGGCCGTCAACACCTTGGCCGAGAACCGGCCCGACAGCGTGGGCCTGCCGCTGTCAGAGGTGGAGCTGCGGCTTGGCCCAAGCGACGAACTGCTCGCCAAAAGCCCCGGCGTGATGGCCGGCTACTGGCACGACGCCGAAGCCACTGCCGCCGTGCTCGACGCCGACGGCTGGCTGCACACCGGAGACATCGCCGCCCAGCGGGGCCGGCACTGGTACATCACCGGCCGCTTGAAGGACATCATCGTGCTGGCCAATGGCGAGAAGGTGCCGCCGGTCGACATCGAACACGCACTGATGCTCGACCCGCTGATCCACCAGGCGCTGCTGGTCGGCGAGGGGCGCCCGTATCTGGCCGCGGTGCTGGTGCTGCATCGCAAACCATGGGCGGACCTTGCCGTCGGACTGGGTCTGGATGCCAACGCCCCGGCGTCCCTGGCCGATCCGCGTGCCGAACAGGCCGTGCTGGCCAAGGTCGAGACCGCGCTGCATGCCTTTCCGGGCTACGCCCGCCTGCGCCGGGTGCATCTGACGCTGGACGAATGGACCGAAGCCAATGGCCTGCTGACCGCTACCCAGAAGACCCGGCGCGGGCAGTTGATTGACCGGTATCGGGAGGCGGTCGAGGGGTTGTATGGGAGGTGAGGCCCGTCGGGTGTGGTAGCCCGTATGGAGCGCAGCGAAACACGGGGAGGTCATCGCCAACGTCCCGGATTCCGCTACGCTTCATTCAGGTTACGATTTCCGATGGTCGGCGGCGCATACAGCCACGCGCGGGTGCCGTTCGGTTTCTGGCTCGAAGCGCCGCTGAACGTGGGGCGCAATCCAAACCACAAGAATCGGCCATTTTGCCCGGGGCGCCGAAGAATTTCAGGGCACTCAGGGCGACTCATGGGACCCGCAGTCGGACATGGCGTTTGCCCCCCTGCGCAGTAGATCAGCCCCAAGTCCGACAGGCTGAGTCGGATGCAACGTCGGCTAGCCAGGCGCCAGCGCGTTACCAGTTACGATGGGGACGCAGACCGAACAGTTCTTCGCCTAGCCCAGCTGCAACTATCTGTTACTGGCGCTTTATAGCGAGGCGGTTACCGGCCTCATCACTGCCTGAGGCGGGATCGCGGTCCAGCTGAACGCAATCACACAGGGCGCCGCCCGGCCCGTCCCGGCGCCCCACAATAGGCCATGATCCACACGGTGTCTCCCACGAATTCCAACCACCCCGCGCCCGCTCAGCCCGGGATGCTGCGCGCGTTTCGCCACCGCAATTTCCGCCTGTTCTTCTTTGGCCAGTTGCTGTCGTTGCCCGGCACCTGGATACAGGCCCTGGCCCAGGCGTGGCTGATTTACCGGATGACCGATTCGGCCGTACTGCTCGGTCTGGCGGGCTTTGCCAACCAGTTTCCGGTGTTCCTGATGGCGCCGCTCGGCGGCGCGGTGGCGGATCGCTTCAGTCGCCATCGGCTGCTGCTCGCCACGGCGGTGGCGTCCGCGGTGCTTGCGCTTGGCCTGGCCGCCCTTACGCTCAGCGGGCGGGTCGAGGTCTGGCACGTGTTCGTGCTGGCGGTTCTGCTGGGCATGGTCAATGGCTTCGACCTGCCGGCTCGCCAGGCATTTACCGTGGAGATGGTGGGTCGGGAGGATCTGCCGAACGCCATTGCGCTGAATTCGTCCGCCTTCAATGCCGCGCGGCTCATTGGCCCGGCAGTGGCAGGCGTGCTGGTGGCCGCTGCGGGGGAGGGCTGGTGCTTTCTGCTGAACGGACTGAGCTATGCCACCGTGCTGGCCGCGCTGCTGGCGATGCGGCTCGAACCGTTCAGCCGGCCTGTGCAAACCGGCTCGATGCTGGCGCACATCGGCGATGGCGTGCGTTATGTGCGCGGCCACTTGCCCATCCGCAGCCTGTTGCTGCTGCTGGGCATGGTCAGTCTGGCCGGCATGCCATACGCCGTGCTGATGCCGGTATTCGCGGACCGCATTCTGGGCGGCGGTCCGCAGGGGCTGGGCATTCTGATGAGTTGCGCGGGCGGTGGGGCACTGGCCGGGGCGCTGCTGCTCGCGGCACGACGCAGCACCCGTGGGCTTGGCAGTTGGGTGCCGTGGGCAGCGTTCGGTTTTGGGCTCGGCCTGGTGTGTTTCTCGCAGTCGCGAAATTTCTGGTTATCGTGCGCGCTGCTGGCGCCCACCGGCTTCGCCATGATGGTGCAGATGGCCTCGTCCAACACCCTGCTGCAAATGATGGTGCCAGATGCCCTGCGTGGGCGGGTGATGTCGCTGTACGCGATGATGTTCATGGGTATGGCGCCGTTGGGCGCGCTGCTTGCCGGCAGCCTGGCCGAGGTTGCCGGCGCACCGGCCACAGTCGCCGTTGGCGGCGGCTTGTGCATGCTGGCGGCGTTGTGGTTCGGGCGCCGACTGCCGCGTATCCGCGGGGTCGTCCGCAGCATGAACATTGCCGGCCAGACGGCCGCCGGTGAACCGACCCAGGACGTTACCGGCGGGCAGCTAGGGACTCCGGCCTCGGAAAATACGGGCTCGTCCGATCGCTGAGCCTCAATCCACCCAGGGATACCGGTGCCCCCAACGTTAGGTGTCCCGGCGCGCTCCGATACGCGCCAGCGGATCCTCGGCCTGCAACCAGTCGAGGGTCTTTTTGAGCTGACGATCCCGCTCCCTGACAATGTCCGGATAGGGGGTGTCCCAGTCGTACCAGCCCTTGCCGGAAATGGCGCCCTGTTCGCCGCGGGCGATCATGTCCCGCAGGGTCGGTGTGCTGGCGTAGTAATCGACACCGGTCTGTTCGCGCATGTAGTCGAACACCGCCAGCGCGGTGCGCTTGTTGACCACCAGGTCCTCGCACAGCAGGGCGCCCCACAGCGCCCAGCGCGGGCCAAGACTCAGACGGATGGCTGCGTCTATGTCCTGGGGCGTCGCCAGGCCCTCGTCCACGATACGGTGGATCTCGGCCAGCATGGCCAGCTGGATGCGGTTAACAAGAAAGCCCGGGCTCTCCCGGCACACCACGCCGACGTGGTCGATGGAGGCCAGGAACTCGTGCGCCCAGGCAATCCGCTCCGGTGGCGTGAAGTCGGCCACGATCACCTCCACCGCCTTGATGATATGGGCCGGCGTGATGTAGTGGATACCAATCACGCGCTGCCGGTGCTGCACACGCTCGCACAGGTGAGTCAGGCGGAACGACGAGGTATTGGTGCCCAGCACAACCTCAGGTGGACACAGGCGGTCCAGTTGCTCGAACAGCGCTTGCTTCACCGCAAGATCCTCCTGAGCCACCTCGTGGGCCAGGAACACGCCGTCCACCGCAGCTTGCAAATTCAGAACCGTCGTAACCTGGCCAAGGATCGCGGCCACTGGGTGGCCAGCATCCGCCAGGCTTTCCGCGATCGGCGTTGCACGTTGCGCGTAGCTTGCCAGCGCTTCGGCCGACACGTCGTGTAGACGTACCGCATAACCGTGGCGGGCGTAGATGGTGGCGATAACGCTGCCCATGAAGCCGGCGCCGATGACGCAGATAGGTTTGGACGTATCCATATTGGCGACTCCTGATGTCAATCCGGCCGAAACTGGATGGTCATGCCGCCATCCACGACCAGTAGGTGACCGTTGACGAAGCTGGCTTCGTCGGATGCCAGAAACACGCCCGCCCAGCCAACGTCCCAGCCGGTGCCTTGGCGGCGCAGCGGGATCAGCGCTTCGCGCTCGCGGCGGGCGACATCGTCCTGCTGCGTCATGGGCGTGTCGATGTAGCCGGGCAGGATGGCGTTGGTGCGGATGCGGTCCGGGCCATACTGGCCGGCCAGGTGGTGCACCATGCCATGCAGTGCTGCCTTGGTGGTGGCGTAACCCAGGCGCGGCATGCGGTCCCCGGCATAGCGGATTCCGGCGATCGACGACACGAACGTGATGGCGCCGCCGCCGGCCTTGCGCAGTTCCGGAATGCAGGCACGGGACATCCACAGCGCGCCATTGACGTTGACCCGGAAAAACTGATCCCAGGCGCCCGGGTCCACGTCCTCGGCATTGCCGTCACCCCAGCCGATGCCGACATTGTTGTGCAGGGCGTTGACGGCGCCAAAGCACGCTGTGCAGGCCGCCACCGCGCCGGCTGCCTGGTCGATGTCCGACGAATCCGCCACGTACGTGGTCGCCTCGCCACCCTCGTCGCGGATCAGGTCCGCTGTTGCTTCGAGGCTGTCCGCCTCCTTGTCGATAAGAAAGCATCGTGCCCCCTCGCGGGCGAACAGGAGGGCCGCGGCGCGGCCATTGCCGATGATGCCGCCACTGCCCGACTGGCCGGCGCCCACCACAATGATGACCTTGTCCTGCAAACGTGCGGGCATGGCGCGCTCCTGATGGCTGGCCGCTCAGAGCGGGTAGACGATGTAACGGGGCGTAGTGAAGTTGTCGAGGATGACCCGCTTGCGCAGGAAACACGCGCTCTCACCGTTGACGCGGACACGGTCCTCGTAGGTGCCGACCGCCAGCACATGGGCGTGGCCATCGTTGTCGGTATACATGACCGACAGGTTCGACTTGACGTCGTAGGTGTCTAGCGCGTCGGCCTCCCGTACGCGCACCCGCTGCACGAAGTGGCGCATCTGGTAGTCCTCGTAGATGCCGACCCAAACCTTCTCGATGAAGGTCACGCGGTCCAGCAGGCGCGCGTAGCAGTCGTCGTGCAACAGCGAAAGTGGCAGGTTTTCCTCGATATGCTCGATCGGAATCACGTAGTACTCGGCGGCGTTTTCCTGGAAAGTGCCCAGCCAGCCGGCCAGGTCTTTGGAGTCCAGCGCGTCGATGTAACTCAGTTGCAGTTCGTCGATGCGCCGCAGTACCGCGTCCGCGACCATCACGCCGCACCCCGCTGGAAGCCCATCTGGCGCCGGTACAGATCCCACCAGGCGAGGTTGCCGACCTCGTCATTCTGGCCGGCCTCGGCCAGGTTCATTCCTGGCCGGTAGCCCTTAACGAACTGGGTGTTGGGCGGTTGGGTGGCAGTCGCCTTCTGGGCGCGGTTGAAGACCGCCGCGTCCTCCAGGCTGATCATGGCGCTTGGACCCATCATGTTGGCTTGCCGGATGCGGTGTTGCAGCATCTCCGGGTCGTCGTTCTTATGGGCGATAAAGGTCCAGTGAATCTCGGTGCGATCCACGCCCTTGGGCAGGGCATAACGGATGATCGGCAGGTCCAGTGCCTTGCTGATCAGGGTGCCCGGCGATACCACGATCACGGCCGTCTTGGCCTGTGGCCCCTCGCCGCCGGCGCGAATCGCGGCCTTGAACTCCAGCAGGCTGGGATCGCGCAGCACACCGGTATCGGACAGGGGTTTGAGGTCCGCGGTGACGGCCATGTGGCCGTGCTCGGTGATGATCTGGCTGCCTTTGCCGCCTTGCCAGTTCAGCCATGTGAAGGCCTTGTGCAGCAATGGCGTGTGGTAGCCGTCGTTGTCGCGATAAAGCTTCCAGTTAGCGTCGATGAGGGTCTTGTGATAGCCCAGCAGCTGGCAGTCGCCGTCGCCCATCAGCACCGTTTCCAGGCCCGGCTCCAGGCCCTTCAGGTATTCGCGCAACGGCGGCGTGGCGGCATTCAGGGTGACGAAAATCAGCCCCAGAAACTCCTCGCAGCGCAGCTGCGCCAGACCATTGTCGGCCTTGTCGAAGCCTGGGGTGAAGTCTTTCTCGGCCGGGCAGGCGCGCAGCCGGCCCTGGTCGTCGAACAGCCAGCGGTGGTAAGGGCACTCGAATTCGCTGGCGTGACCGCGGCGGCGGGTTTCGAGCATCACGCCGCGGTGCGCGCAGGCGTTGTGGAAGGCGCGCACCACACCATCGGCGCCCTGGATAACCAGGATTGGCGTATTGGCAATCCAGGTGGTCTTGAAGTCGTTGCGCTTGGGCAGCTCGGCCCGGTGCGCGGCCACATGCCACACCGGACCTGCGAACAGGCGCACCAGTTCGCGCTGGTAGATGTCGTCGCGGCTGAAGACTTCCTTCGGCACTTCGTTCTCGGACGCTGGCCACGGGTAGTCGTCGAGCTGATCGGGCACAGTGCGTAATGGCATATCCATGAGTTGCTCTGATAAATGATGGATTCGAATCAGTGGGTCAGAAAATCGATGACGGCGGCGTTGAACAGCTCCGCCTTTTCGATATTCGGGCAGTGGCCGCAGCCATCCAGTACCAGCAGGCGGGAGTGCGCAATGCGGCGGTGCAGATCGTCAGCGTAACCGGGCAGGCGTAGCTGATCGTTGGCGCCGGCCACGATCAGTGTCGGCGCAGCAATCTGCTCGTAGGGAATGTCGTCCGCCTTGCCGAACTGCTGGGGCGCGCCCATGGCAGGCGACCGAAAGCGTGCCGCGGCGGTGCATTCCCAAGCGCCCGGCTCCCGGGTCATGGCCAGCCGGCGCTGCACGTAGGCCTCGTCGGTCGCGAAGCGTGGATCGTGAAACACCGATCTGAGCAGGGCACGCATGGCACCCGCCGTACAGTCGTAGTCGAGCAGTGCGCGGCGGGCCGCGTTGTCGGGCGCAAAACCGCCGCCGCTGGCCAGCACCATCCGCCTGATCGGGAACAACGGCTTCGCGCTTGCCGCAACCCGGGCCAGGAACGTGCCGCCCATGGAGTTGCCGATGAAGTCCGCTTCATCGATCCGCATGGCCGCCAGAAAATCCGCCATGTGACGGAGCAGGCGCCGGTGGCCCTGGGCAAAGTCGTACAGCTTGTCGGTCCGGCCAAAGCCCAGCCAGTCCGGCGCGATGACGCGGAAATGCCCGGCGAGGGCGCCGATGTTGTGCTCCCACGAAAGCTCGGCGCAGCCGCCAAACTCGCCGCTGTGCAGCAGCACCAGCGTCGGGCCGCGGCCGGCTTCGAGGTAATGGGTGCGAATGCTCCCGACCTCAAAGAAGCGGCTCTCCCAGGCAGGCATGGGTTTAACCCAACTCCTTGAGGCGCGGGTAAACCTCGCGCCCGAAAAGCTGGATACCCGTCATGGTTTCTTCGTGTTCGAGGAAGCCGGCTTGACCCATGATCAGCAGGTGGCCGAA
>CAZZHF010000018.1:0-19357 GCA_964653545.1 uncultured Gammaproteobacteria bacterium
CAGCGCCGTGGCCATGTCCAGCCAGATGCCGAGCGTGCCCATGAGCATGAAGGTGAGGGCGATCGGTGCCGCGTTGGGGATCATGGACAGTGTGGCCGCGCGCAGCGAGCGCCACAGGATCACCAGCAGGCCAAATACCAGCGCCAGCACGGTCAGGCCGCTGCTGATCTGGCCGCGCATTAGCAGCCGCTCCTGGTCGGCGAACATCCGCCCGGCGCCGGCCAGTTCCCAGTGCAGGGCGCCGGGGGGCTGTTGGGTGAGATGCGTTCGCAGCCGGGCCATGAACGCGTTGATCTCGGCACTGCCGCGGCTGTTCAGGTTCATCAGCAGGCGGGTGCGGCGAAAATCCCGGTCTATCAGGTCGTATAGGTCGCGGCCGTCGTATATCAACAGGTACTGGCTGATCAGGTCGCGCCGCGGGGGCAAGGCGCGCGGGGCGTCACCGCCGCCCCTGAATGCCCAATGCATTTCGGTTATCAGGTCTGGAAGGGACAGGGTGTAGTCGACTTCCGGCTGTTGCTTGAGCCAGGTCTGGGTGGCGGCAATGGCGCGCAGGGCGGCCGGGTCGGTCAGGCCGTCGCGGTCGGCGGCGTCGAACACGACTTCCAGGGCAATGACACCCGACAGACTGTGTTCGATCGCGTGGGTGGCCTGGGTCAGCGGGTGGCTGTCGGGAAAGAACTTATACAGGTCAGTCTGGACGCGGATGTGGGCCAGTTGTGGTGCGCCCGCCAGCAGCAGCATGCCAAAGCCGCCGAGTACCCATCCCGGTCGGCGCAGGGCCATTCGGGTGGTGCGACGGACCACAGCATCCAGCCGGCGCAAGCCAAGGTCGCTGACGCGCCAGGGCCCGCGGTCAAAGCGCAGGATGAGGGATGGCAGTAGCCACACGGTGACCAGGTAGATTACGGCCACGCCAGCGCCCCCGGCGATGCCAAAGTCGGTAATCGGGCGGATGGGGGTCACCGCCAGCGACAGCAGGCCGGCGGCGGTGGTCAGCGCCGCGAACAGCGCCGGGCGACGCACATGATTGATGCTGTCGAGCACCCGTGCGCGGGGCGTGGGCTGGCGCTGACTGGCATGCACAACACCGCTGAACAGATGCATCAGTGCCGCGGTGCTGAGCGCCAGCAGCAGAGGTGGCAGCATGGAATCGACCAAGGTAAACGGCTTGCCGGTCAGGGCAAGCAGCGCGACGCTGCTGCCGGTAACAGCGGCAAACGTCAGGCTGGCCAGGACCACCACCAGCCGGCGACGAAACATCCACCACAACAAGGCCAGCCCCAGCGCGGTGGTGAGCGGAGTAAAGGTCGTACCGTCTGCGATCATTGATTTCAGTTGCGCAGCGTCGAGCGCAACCGGTCCGCCGATCGCTTCGAGCCGCGGATCAAGCCCAAGCTGCGTGATGGTGTCGCGCAGCAACAGCTCGAGCAGCGCTCGCTGGCGGCTATCGCGCAGCTCATGCGGACGCACAATCAGCGCCAGCGTGGATCCGTCGGGCGCCACCAGTAGACCTGGCGCAAAGCGATCGGCCAGGGCGCGGCGGCGCCATTGGGCAGCAGACTTGGCGCCGGCTTCCCGCAAATTGATCAGGGGCGCCACGCTGAAGCCATCGGTGGTTGGCGCGATATGGTCGGCGCTGGTGACGCTGAGCACGCGCTCCACCAGTGGCGATTGCTCGAGCGTGTCACCCAGTTGCTGGATTTTTTGCAGCGTGGCGGTGTCCCACAGTGCCGGTCCACCGAACAGGGCCACCAGTACCTGGTCCTCCGGAAACTGGCGTCGCAGTTCCTGGTTGAACACCACGGCGGGCGCGGTGGTCGGGAGGTAGGTTTCGGGCGAGTTGTCGAGTTCGAGGCGCGGCAGCGCCGCCAGCGGTAGCAGAATCAGCGCGGCCAGCAACGCGGCCGCAAGCCGCGGCCGATCAAGCATCCAGCCGGTCAAAGCTTGCTCCGCCAGCCCAGCGTGATACCGGAGTTGTCGTGGAAGAAGCCGCCCAGGGTGTCCTGTGTGCCCCTGAATATATGGGCGGCAATGTAGAACTGGTGCGGCTCCGCAAACACATAGCGCAGCTCCGGATTGACGTACACGTCGCGCACATTCAGGCCAAGCGCGTAGCGGGTCTCGAATTCCCAGCGTCGCTGACCGAGCGGGAAGAACACCGAGCCATTGGTGAAGTAGCGTTGTCGCCGATCAAGCAGCGAGGACGGACCGAACAGGTGCTTGGAACCCAGTTGCAGGTTGACGCGCAAGTCGCGGTCGCCGGGGTAAAACTCGGCGCCGATCACCGCATGCAGGGCGTTGACCGTGTCCAGGGCGCCGTCGCGGTCGGTGACCGGCGCTGCACTCAGCCAGGCGGCTTCGGCGCGCCAGGTGGTGCGCCCGGTCACCATGCCCGCGTCGGCGCCCAGTACCCAGGTATATGGATGGCGACCGACGAAGGTGTCTGCGGCCAGGGCGACGGCGCTGCTGACATCACTGCCGCCCGCAAGCGCCGCACGCACCCGCGGGTCAAGCTCGTAATAAGGTGTGGAATGACGCACCCGCTGCGCGGATACAGCATAGTCGAAGGCGGAAAGTTCCTGGCTGTAGCGCAGGCCGCCGCCACCGCTGCCCGAGCCGTCGTCGTCAAAACGCCCGGCCTTGATTAGCGCTGTTTGCAGCGCGTTGCTGGGCAGGCTCAGGAACCGCCCGTCGCGACGGTTTACCGGGTGCCAGGGGCTGGCCTCGTCCGGCAGCTCGGCGGGCCGGAAGGCGGGTATCCATACCAGATCGAGCTTGCCCGGCAGGCCGAACCATTCGGCGCGGACGGCGGGTACGGTGCGCCGCCGCTGCGGTAGTCGATCCAGCGCCATGCGGGTGAGGTCGGTTACCGACATGTGGTCGATAGGCGGTATCTCGTCGACCCGGCCCCACAGCACGCGCTGCGCGCCCATGGTCAGGCGAAGGCTGGACCAGCGTCGGCGCAGGTAGACCTCGTCGTAGTCCAGCATGATCTCGCTGTGATCCTGCCAGCCTTCGTGCCAGTAGCCGTCGCCCCGCGCGGCCACACGCAGTTCGATACTGGCCGACGGCCGCCAGTCCAAACCCCCGCTTGCGTGCAGGAACTGGCTGTGCCGGGCCGGGCGGTCGTGCCCGGTAAACGCGGCGCTTTCCGCGTGCAGCCGGCCCGCCCGCCAGGTCACGCCGCTGGTTGGCGCCTGTGACAACGACACACGCGGGGCGTCCGCGCTGTTGCCTATCGCGAGCATCGTGGGCATTGCCGGCTTGGTGGAACGCACGGCTGGCTGGGCGTGCTTTACCGTCGCTTCCGCGCGGGGCGCGGCCGGGGCCGGATAGAAGTCATGATCCTTGACCGGCTGCGCCGCGACCGCGGGTGGGGCGAACGCCGCCGAGCCGGTTGGCTGCAAAGCAACGTTGCTCAAGCCCGCAGCCGACAGACGCGCCGCGTGGCGCCGCGCGAGCGTGGCATCGGCAAAGGCTCCGGCCTGGACCATGAAACTGCCATCCGCCGCGCGCCGGACGAAGGCCGGACTGGCCAGGCCCCGCACCTGCTGCGCAACCGTCGTCGCGCTGGCCGCATCCGGAAGCCCGACCACGCGCACCGCGGTCAGCGGCACGCCGGAGGCGCCATCTGCCGAGTGCGCCAACACGCTGCCGGTCACAGCAAGCACGAAGGCCAGGATTACCCTGGCGTGGGGTCGCGCACGCCAGCGGGGTGGGTGCGGATTCATTGTGGCCGCAGGGCGCCGTCGATGGCCGGGTCGGCCAGGGTCTGGGTGGTGCACAGCGATTCCGGCAGGTTCTGGTCGTAGCGCACAGTCTGCACGGAAATGCGTGTTTGGTGGCCGTTGGTGAGGTCGGTCATGGTGCTGTCAGTGATGGTCCAGTAGCCCTGGATTTGTTCCATCTTGTGCACGGTAAGGCGCTTGTCTGGCTTGTCGCCGGACGCAAAAAAGTCGACCCGCAGGGGCAGCAGGGTGGGTTCGTGTATCCAGGCCAGGCGCTTTCGGTACACCGATTTTGCGGCGTCGATCGGCACGCTTTCCAGGAGTTGGGTCGGCAGATCTTCGATTCGCTCCTGACCGAGGAGACGATGCCGGTCGCGGTCCGGGCGGCGGTCTTCCAGGTCCTCGTAATAGATCTCGGATCCGACAAAGCGCCCGCCGCGCCGGTCCGAGGCGATGCGCCGCACCTGGTCGAGCGCCGGCAGGTACAGCCACTGATCGCTGCTTCCGTCAGCACGGCTATGAACCAATAGGCCGGTGCCTCTGATGTCCGCCGGGCTGTCGAAGCGCAGCAGTGACTGCACCTCGCCGTTGTTGCCGTCGCGACGAAAGCTGTAGGCCAGGCGTTGGCGGGGAGTGGAATTGGTCGCGGTCAGGGTCATGGTGAAAAGCATGGCGGCGTCCTGGCCGTCAGCACGATCGTAGATGCGCTGGGCCAGAGCCGCGCCGTCGCTCAGCTCATCGGCATTGGCGTGAGCCAACACAACACTGAACTGCCAGACGGCAAACAGTCCGACAAGTGCCTTGCGGGTGCTGGGTGTCACGGTCGTTACTCCGAAGGCAGCCGGGGCCTGGCTTGTAGCCGCCGACGCACCAGGCTCAGAAGCAGCCGCTGCAACGGGTTGCGGTTGCCGCCTGGCCGCCATGTTCGGGCGAGCTTGCCCCGATAGGCATCGAAATGCATCCCACGCGGCGCCGCTCGCACTGGGCCACGGCCGAGCAGCAGTTTTAGCGTCTCGGTGGCGGCGATGCCCGCGCACAGTTCGCAGGCCATGGGCGTGGATGGCCCGGCTTGTTCGCCAAAGCGTACCCGCGTTGGATCCACAAGGTAGCTGGCGTGCAGCAACGACGGCGCGAGTCCGACCAGAAACCGCAATGCCTGTTCGGTCGGCGACTGACCGTGCAACTGAAAGTAGTCGTCAAAGCTCATGCCGTCGGGCATGAACACCAGCAGCGCGGCGCCCATACCCAGAGGGGCGGCCGTAATGGCCGGAATGCCCCGCCGGCGGCATGCCGCGAACAGGGCGCGGCGGATATCAAAGGCAAAGTAGTCGATGCCGTCGACATAGACGTCCACGTCATCCAGGAACTGCTCCAGGTTGTCCGTGCTTACTCCGGCAGGGAACAGCCGCAGGTCGAGTTCCGGATTGATGCCGCGTGCCATGCGTGCCATGACGTCGAGCTTGGGTTGCCCGACGGTATCGAGACAGGCGCCGGCCTGGCGGTTGAAGTTGTGCAGCTCATAGCGGTCAAAATCCGCCAGGCTGAATTGGCCAAGGCCAAGGCGCGTCAGCGTGAGTAAATGGCTGCCACCGACACCGCCCAAACCTGCAATGGCAATACGCGCGTGGCGCAGGCGCACCGACTCCTGGGCCGTAACCCAGCCTAACGTGCGGGTGAAAGCGGTAGCGTAGTCGAAGCCTGTCATGGTCCGGATGGGTGAAGCGGGCAGCGCGCTGCCGCAAGCTCAGACCGGATTCGGTGGCAATCCGGGGAGTGGCCGAGCCGCTACCTGAGGCGCTAACTGCGCTTCCACCGCCTGGAAAAAATCCCTCAGGTCATCGCGAGGCGCCGCCAGGGACGCTTGATGTTCCGGCAAGGTGTAGTGAAGGTAATACCCTGCGCGCTGTCCATGGTAGTCGACCAACGGTCCAAGCCGCCGAAAGCACAATCCGGAGCGCTCCAGCATGCGGGCAAGGCGCGGCTCCATCACCGCGAATACATGGGGTTTATTAACGCTGAGGACCATCACCCGGGCCGCCATGAATAGCGCAGCCGCCAACAGGGGGAACGATCTGGCGTCTGCCGTGTCCTGGGTAGCCGCTTCGAGGTCGCCAACCGGGCTGGCGGTTTCCCGAGCACGGCGGCGGAATTTGCTTGACACGGCTATGCGCGAAATTTCACAAATTTCTGATCGTGGGAAACCGCTTGGCTGGATGCGTGCGCCTTCCAGCGCCGCCGCGCCATGACGCTCAATCGGTATCTGGGCCAATCCGGCACCGGGATCTGAGTAGACCAGGCGCAAGCATCCGGCCACGGCCCCCGAGTCGCGATGACGAATCAGACAGTGATGGGCCTGGGCGTCGTACTCATCCTGCTCAAGGCCGCCTGGGCAATCCTCCTCGCGCTCAAAGCCATACTCTCGGCAGTAAATGTCGTAACGCAAACGTTGCGCCAACCGCAGCGTTTCCGCGGTGTCGCACAGCACCATCTCGAAATACCGCGAGAACGTTTCGGTCATTGAACTGGTTGGAGCATCGCCCGCCATGGCGCATCACCCGCAAGCTGCCAACGGGTGTTCGAGGCAAAAAACTCCGGGGAACAACGAGTGCCGAAGAAATGGCTCAGGCGCCAGTTTTCGAATGAAAGGGTGGTCGGAATGAGCGCCGATCAAGTCCTGGAACAGATCTGCGACGTCAGCGATACGGGGATAGCGAATGCCACGATGGTTGCATGCTGTGCCGGCAGGCTGGTCCTTGATCCCCAGACGTGCCAGCAGCCTGCTAAGAGGCAGGCTGGTCAAGAATGCGAGGTAATCGATTTTTTGCTGAAAGGCATAGCCGACGCTGGCGCGCACGAGCGCGAAAAATATGAGTGCGCTCTCGCTGGCACATCGGGATTCAACGCCGATATTTGACGCGAGGAATCCGTCCGATGACTTTCGAATTTGCGCCGGCACGCACATGCGGGATATTTCCGCCACCCGTCGCTCTTTGAATAACGGCAGCACCTCGCCAGCAATTCCGGTGGCGGCGAGTAACGGTAGATCATGCACGCTGGGTGGAATCAAGCGCAGGGCGCCGACCCAATTCTGGTTCCGGCGGTCATAGGCGACAAAATGCACCGCGTCTTCATCGAAACGATCGCGTTCCTCACCGTCTGAGAAACTGCGCGGGTCTTCGTAACCCAACTCTTCGCAATAAACCTGGTAGCGTAGCCGGTGGTGCATGCGCCGAGTTTCATCGGTGTCCGCGAGTGCTACGACAATCGACTCATCCTGTTTCGGTGTTTTGACCATGCAAACTCGTTGAGCGCCTATTGATGGGTTGCGATGTGGATGCTGTGAACGCCGGTTATGCCTGCCCGCGCTTTACCGGAAACAGCATTGTCGATACGCGCACTGTACGCCCCGGGAAGTGCACGCGCTACCATCGTCCAATTTGTCGTTCTGTTTTCGCGGCAGAATGATCGGGTTGGCTGCGGCCGTGTGACGTCCTTGAGCCGGATGTTGCGTACCGCACACAAGGCTTGACGATGCCTGAAGTTTGGGCCTTTGGGGACCTGACGCACGCCTGTGGAACGTCCTGCGGTCGTGTGAAAGTCCCGGTTGTGAACCGCTGGGGCATGGCTTCACGGGTCACGTCGGCCGCGGGGATGTATCGAGAATCATGCTGTTGGTCCATCCAGGTAAGATGCGTGGGCCGGCGCGAGGTGGCTTGAGTGGTGTTGTGAAGAATTCTTCCGGAAGGTGCGATAACCTCCCATCGTGCCAGCGCGGCTGACCTCTGTCGCGGCGTGCGGTTGGTAATGCCGAGCTAATTTCAACAGGAGTCTGGGGATGAACGTGAACTACCGATTGCTGCGACTGACAGGGGCCTGCGGTCTGGCGGCTGTGTCCGTCATGCTGGGTGGGTGCGGCTTCGGTGGGCCACCGCGGGCGCCGGCAACCGTTGAACAGCCATCTGATTACTTCTACATAATCGGGCCGGGCGATTCCTTCCAGATCATGGTGTGGCAAAACCCGGAAGTCTCGATGGGGGTGACGGTCAGACCCGATGGGATGATCACGACGCCCTTGGTCGAGGATCTTCCAGCGGCGGGAAAAACCCCGACTCAATTGGCCCGCGATCTGGAAAAGGCACTGGCCGAGTACATACGCGACCCCATTGTCACCGTCATCATGGGCGGATTCGGCGGCCCATACAATCAGCAAATCAGGGTCGTCGGACAGGCAGCCCAGCCACGAGCCTTGCAGTATAGGGAGCATATGACCGTGCTCGACGTGCTGATCGATGTGGGCGGGTTGACTTCATTCGCAGCGGGAAACCGAGCCAACATTATTCGCCATGTTGAAGGCACCCAGCAGGTGTTCCGAGTGCGGCTCGACGATCTGATCAACGGCGGCGATATTGGCGCCAACGTCGATGTCCAGCCGGGAGACATCCTGGTAATCCCCGAAACGATGTTCTAGAGCGGTCCATGAGGCCCGGCACCAGAATTTGGTGGGCGAGCCTGGACTCCTTGTTGATCGCACGCTTGCAACCCGCCCAGTAGAGTTATGGAACATCTGATCGAACAGTTAATGGGCCAACTCCGCGGCATGGTCCGCTGGCGTTGGTTTGCGTGTGCGGTCGCCTGGATGGTGGCGGTCGTCGGCTGGACCTGGGTGTACACCCAGCCAGACGTTTATCGGTCTTACTCCCGTATTTACGTCGATACCCAGACCCTGCTCAACCCTCTTTTGCGTGGTTTGACCGTGCGTCCGGACACCCAGCAACAGGTCAGGCTCATGGCCCGTACCTTGCTTAGTCGTCCAAACCTGGAAGAAGTGATACGGCGCGCTGATCTTGACCACGACGTTAACAGCGATAAAGCGATGCAGCAGCTGATTGATGACGTGGGTCAACGATTGAGGCTAGGGAGTAGTGGGCGTGAGAATCTCTATGAATTGTCGTATACCGGGGAGAGCCCCGCGCTGGCGACCCGGGTGGTACGTGAGGCCGTTAATCTGTTCATGGAGCGCGGTTTGGGGGATACCTCGCGCGATCTTAAAAAATCACAGGATTTCATCGAGGCCCAGCTGCGTTCGTACCAGGCTCGACTGGTGGAGACCGAACAACGCCTTGAACAATTCAAGCGCGAGCATGCCGGGATGATGGGGAACGAAGGACGCGATTACTATGGCCGACGCGAGGCGGCGCGGGCTGCTCTTGAGCAGGCCCAGTTGCAGTTGCAGGAAGCCCGTGGCCAATTGAATACCTACCAGCGGCAAACGGAAGGCAATGAGCCACTCCTGCTGTTTTCCCAGAACAGTGGAATGAACGCCGATCCGGAACTGGCGCAGCGGATTCTGGTCCTGGAGAAGAATCTGGATTCGCTGCTGTTGCGTTATCAGGACGAACACCCGGATGTCGTTGCAACCCGTCGCCTTATCGAAACGCTCAAGGCACGCGAGCCCAGCGGGCCAGATCTGGCCGCCGGCGCTCAATCAGCGGGGATGTTCGCTGAGCAAATGAGTATTGCCAAGGCCGAAGCCGAGGCACGGGTTGCAGCGCTCGAAACCCGCGTTGCAGCGTATGCCGCACGCTACAAAAAAATGGCGGAGGCGGTCGATCAGGTTCCGGCGATAGAGCGGGAGTACTCCGCGCTCGCGCGCGACCATCAGATTCTGAAAACGAATTATGACGAGTTATTGGCTACCCGGGAAAAAGCCAGTATTTCCCAGGACGTGGAAAACAATACGACCGCGGTGGAATTTCGAATCATAGACCCACCTACTGTACCGATATCTCCTGCAGCTCCGAACCGCTTGATGTTGACCAGCGCGCTCCTGCTCCTGGCGATTGGGTCGGGACTCGGCGTCGCATTCGTGCTGGCCCAGCTCCGGCCGACGATCGATTCGACCCGTCTGTTGGAGGACCTGACCGGTCGTCCGGAGGTTATCACGGTGTCCACACACGTAACCGAGTCGAATCAACGGTTACGGCGTCGATCAATCGCCTCGTATTCGTTCGCCAGCCTGGCCTTGTTCGGTGCCTATGGTGCTGCGCTAGCCCTGAACATACTCAGGTGAGGAGTACGACATGAGCATCATTGAACGCGCCATGCAGCGTGGTGCGGGCGAGAAACCAAATGACGCCGCTGAGGCGGCAGACCAAGACCCGGGAGTCCTTGATAAGCACGCAGCTCAATTACAGGGTGACATTGCGGAAGCCTCCCCTGCCCATCAACCGGAGGTCGCTCCGGGGGACGATACTCGGACCGTCTTGGAGTCCGATGACTCCGCCGTGCACGGGTCTTCGTCTCGCCCAAGTACGCTGAACCAGGCGCTGATGCGCCGTCAAGGGTTTCTTGTTCCAGGGGATGGGCGCAGCGTCTTGGCGGAAGAGTTCCGAATACTGAAGCGGCCAATTCTGGCGAATGCATTCGGTGAGTCCGGACACCGCGTGGACCGCAGAAATGTAGTCATGGTCACCAGTGCCCTGCCGGGCGAAGGAAAAACCTATACGGCGGTCAACCTTGCATTATCGATTGCCACCGAACTGCAAAGAACGGTTCTGCTGATCGATGCCGATGTAGTCAAACCGTCGATCGCGGCCCGGACCGGGCTAACGGTGGATCGGGGTTTGATTGACCTTTTAGAGCATCCGGGCCGGGATGTTTCCGATTTTCTCGTCAGGACCAATGTGCCGAATCTGGTCGTACTTGGTGCCGGACGCAGCCATGGCCGTTCCACCGAGCTTTTGGCCAGCGCCGCCATGGCGCAGCTGGTGGATGAGTTAAGTACTCGCTATCCAGACCGCCTTGTCCTGTTCGACTCTCCACCGATGCTCTCCACCAGCGAATCCAGCGTGTTGGCACGTCATATGGGCCAGATCGTGCTTGCCGTACAAGCTGGAAAAACGCCCCGAACGGCGGTGTCGCGGGTTGTGAAGATGCTTGATGTTTGCGACATTGTTATCCCGGTGCTCAACAAGGCTGCCGGAATACCGGGCATGAGTTACGCGATGGGCTATTACCTGGACGGAAAGTACGGTAGACAATGATGGTTATGGGTAGCCCGTGGGCCGGAGTCAATCGCTGGGGCGCCATGCTGTTGGGCAGTCTTGTATTCTGCTCAAGTGTATGGGCCGACGGTGGCAGTCTGCGGTTGTTTGAGGTGGAGCCTCGCATATCGGTGAGTGAAACGTACTCGGATGGAAGCATCAATTCGAACAATTCCTCTGGGGGCTGGATAACGTCGGTCGACCCCGGGTTTAGTTTGTCCAGACAAGCAGCGCGCCTTGAAGCGGATTTTGATTACTCGCTTGGAAGCCGTTATTACGCGGAAGACAGCCACAATTCGATTCGTCATCGGATGAACGGAAACGCGCAAGTGGAGTTGATTGAGCGGGAATTGTTCATCGATGCGCTGGTTATAAAACGCGACCAGCTGACATCGCCTCTGGGTGCGTCAAATATTGATTCAGGCTTGCAGCGCGACAACCTGACTTCGACGACAAGTTGGCGCGTCGGTCCACGGTGGCTGCATCGTTTCGGACGGGTCGCTAATTCGACCCTGGAATACCAGGTTGATCGGGTTTCATTCGACGGGGAGGCCGCCAACGATAGTTCGGGTAAGAACATCCGGGCGAACGTGCAAAGCGGCTCCCTATTCGATACGTTTTTCTGGGCCATGGACTACACCGATAGCGATATTCGCTATTTGGAATCTGATGACAGGTCACAGTTTGAACAATATTCGGCGACTGTTGGCTACAATCTGACAAGAAAGTTAAACGTTTTTTATGTATTTGGTAATGAAACCAATCGCTACGCGGGTTCGCTGGGCGACACGGGGGGTAGTTACTGGAACGTTGGAGTCGGTTTTACGCCCAGCGTCAGAACGACCATGAACGCAAGCTTTGGCAAGCGCTTCTATGGCGACACCTCCTCGTTCTCCCTGACCCACACAGCGCGCAAGTGGGTTGTCACGGCGGCATACGACGAGACGATAACGACCATTCGGCAGCAGCAGTTCGGCGGAATTTTCCTTATTTGCCCACCGGAAATTCCGGACTGTACGCCAGAGGAAGCTGTAGCATTCGGAATAGATATAGGCGTCAGAAACGGAACCTATCTCCTTGAGTCCCTGACCGGCTCCGTCGCCTACTCCCTGCCGAAGAGCACATTAACTCTGTCTACCTTTGACCGGACCAGGAAATTTCAGGATTCCAGTGGCCCGAGCGATGAAAGCTCGGGTGTGACCATTGGGTGGAATTGGAAGATCAGCCCGCTGACAAGCCTCAATGTGGGCAGCGGCTGGCTCAAATACAAGCTTCAGGGAATACCAGTCAGGGAGGATGATCGCTGGTTTCTTCGCGCCGGTATGCAGCGCGAATTGGGGTCGGATATTCATGCCTCCATGAACTATAGCTACCAGAAGCGAGACTCGAGCGCCGGCGGCTCGGATTTTAGCGGGAATACTGTGTCGGCCAGCTTGACAAAGACGTTCTAAATATTTTATGTACGAGTCCTATTACGGACTGACCGGTAAGCCGTTCGCCCTAAGCCCAGATGCACGGTTCTTTTATCCGAGTAAATCCCACAAGCGGGCGATGTCGTACCTCGAGTATGGCGTGCAGTCCGGCGAGGGTTTTATCGTTGTTACCGGGGAGGTGGGCGCGGGCAAGACGACGCTGGTGCAAGGCCTGTTGTCCTCGCTGCGAACAAAACCAATCATTACGGCGAACATCGTCAGCACGCAGCTGGAGGGGGTAGACCTGCTGCAAACCGTGGCGGGCGCGTTTAAGGTCCCGTATGCGGGTCTTTCAAAAACGGCCTTGCTCGGAAATCTGGAGCGATTTCTCCTGGAGATGTCCAGGACCGGCAAGCGTGCATTGCTGGTGGTTGATGAGGTTCAGAATCTGGGTAAATCAGCGCTGGAAGAGCTGCGGATGCTCTCGAATTTGCAGCAGGACGCGAAGCCCTTGTTGCAGAGTTTTCTGGTCGGTCAGCCTGAGTTCAGGGAAATACTGAAAAGTGCCGATATGCTCCAGTTACAGCAGCGGGTTATTGCCGCCTACCATCTGGGGCCGCTGGACGAAGCCGATAGTCGCGCCTATATCGAGCACCGGCTTGCGGTCACCGGGTGGTCCGGGCGGCCCCGATTCACGAACGATGCATTCGCGGAATTATTCGTTCAGACGGGAGGTGTGCCTCGACGAATAAACGTTTTTTGTGATCGCCTGTTTCTTATGGGCTATCTTGAGGAACTCGACGAATTTGGCCGTGATGTCGTGTCGCTGGTTGCGGACGATATGGTGGCGGAGTTCGGTTCGCCACAAACCGGCGGTGCGGCAGCGGTTTTGGGGGGCGACTCGCTTGGTGCGGATGACTCGGCGATGCGACAGCTGGATGTACTCGATGCTTTGGATCGATTAACGACTCAGGGCATCAGGTTGGAACGCTATGTGTTGGCCGCCTATCGTTCGGTGAGGGAGTTGGCACAGCGGTGGGATTCTGACGCTCACGGTGGGTCGGCGAGCGCGTCACCAGGCGACGGGCTCAAGGATGCGCCGGAGCGTGGGCGGCCGCAGTCAGAGGACTGAGTTGGCATGGCCCGGGGTGGCTGCTGGAGCCGACACGGAAAAGGTGAAAGGGCGGTCAATTCCGCGATGGCGACTGGGTGTACCGGTACTTTATGCAGCATGTATTTTCCGTCGACGTCGAGGAGCATTTCCAGGTAGCGGCGCTCGCCTCGCGGGTGAGCAAAGCGGCCTGGGCCAGTCACCCCAGTCGGGTTGAGGCGAACACCGAGCGGTGTTTGGATATTCTGGACGCCGGGTCTGCCAAGGGGACTTTTTTTGTGTTGGGCTGGGTTGCCCGCAGGTACCCGAAGCTGATTGGCCGGATAGTAGCCTGCGGCCATGAACTGGCAAGTCATGGCATGGCCCACGACCGGGTCAGCGACCTCGGTGCCAAGGCGTTTCGCCAGGACATTCAGGCCGCCCGGGACGTGTTGCAGGATCTCGGCGGAGTCTCCGTGGACGGTTATCGGGCGCCATCATTTTCGTTACGGCCCGAGATGGACTGGGCCTACGCGGCCTTGATCGAAGCCGGTTATCGGTACAGTTCCAGCGTCTATCCGGTTCGGCACGATCACTACGGCGCGCCCGATGCGCCCAGGCAGGCCTACAGGCCGCTTGCCGACGCGCGGTTTGTCGAGCTGCCGATGACGACAGCCCGGGTTGCCAGGATGAATGTTCCAGTCTCAGGTGGGGGATATTTTCGCTTGCTGCCTTACGCCCTGAGTCGGCGCCTGTTGCGCCGGGTGCAGGAACGCGACAGGACAGCGTGCGTGTTCTACATGCATCCGTGGGAGATTGATGCGGAACAACCCAGGGTGGCGGGCTTGCCCTGGCGCTCCCGTTTCAGGCACTACATCAACTTGCATCGCACCGAATCGCGGCTGAAGGCGTTGCTGAACGATTTTTCATGGGCTCGAATGGACCAGGTTTTTTCGCGCGAAATAGCGCAGCCCGAGAACCTGCCGCCGATCGCGCAGATCAGGCGCTGAGGATGGAAGTCAGGCGCCTTGATGACGAATTGCTTGGGCGGTGGGATGCGTTCGTGGAGGGCTGCCCGGAAGCGACGTTTTTTCATCGTAGCGGCTGGAAGCGGGTGCTGGAACAGGCGTTTGGATTGCGGACACATTTTTTGTGCGCGCTTTCCAACGGACAGATCGAGGGCGTGCTGCCGCTGGCCGAGGTGCGCAGCGTGCTGTTTGGCAGTTCCTTGGTATCTCTGCCATTTTGTGTGTATGGCGGATTAGCGGTCAGTAGCGAGTCCGCGGGTCTGGCGCTGGATCAGGCGGCCCAGGAGCTCGCGCGATCACTGCGGGTCGGACACCTTGAGTACCGCAATCTGGCGCCGCGGCATCCCCACTGGCCAACCAGGAGCGGGTACGTCACGTTTTGCAAACAGATCGACGCCGACCCCGACGTCAACATGGAAGCGATACCCCGCAAACAGCGGCGGATGGTGCGCCAGGGAATGAAGGCGGGGCTGGTGAGTGAACTCGACGCGGGTAACGATCGGTTCTTTTCTGCCTATTCATGGAATGTGCATCGCCTCGGTACGCCGGTATTCGGACGTCGCTATTTCGATACGGTACGTCAGGTATTCGGCGAGGACTGCCAGGTACTCACAGTGAGTCACCACGGGGAAGCGGTGGCCAGCGTCATGAGTTTTTTCTTTCGGGACCAGGTGTTGCCTTACTACGGTGGTGGCTTTGCGTCGGCCCGGGAGTACGCAGGCTACGACTTCATGTACTGGGAAGTGATGCGTCGCGCCGCTGAGCAGGGTTGTCGCAGGTACGACTTTGGTCGCAGCAAGCTCGACAGCGGGTCTTACAGTTTCAAGAAGAACTGGGGCTTTGAGCCGCAGCCGCTGCATTACGAGTGCAAACTGATTCGGGCGCGGGCGGTGCCGCAGAACAATCCTCAGAATCCCCGCTATCAGCGCTTCATCAAGCTATGGCAGCGATTGCCCTTGCCCGTGGCCAATATTCTCGGCCCTTACTTGTCGCGCAGCCTGGGCTGATCGCCGGGTTTGTGGGCAGTCCTTTATGGAAGAAATTCTTTTCCTTGCGCATCGCCTGCCGTACCCGCCGAACAAGGGCGACAAGATCCGCTCTTTCCACATCTTGCGGCATCTGGCACAGAGGTATCGAGTCCATTTGGGTGCCTTTGTGGATGCTCGGGAGGATGAGCAGCACGTGCCGATGCTGCGTGGGCTATGCGGCGGCCAAGTGTGCGCCCCACGGCTGCGTCCGCGGTGGGCTCTGTTGCGTAGCCTCGGCGGTCTGCTCGACGGTCGGCCGTTAACCGAAGCGTACTATCGCGATAAGCGGCTTGTGGGCTGGGTCTCGACTTTGCTACGCGAACGCCCAGTGCGCCGGGCGGTGGTTTTTTCATCGTCCATGGCCCAGTACCTGAGTGGTGCCGCGCAGTTGCGACGGGTCCTTGATCTGGTGGATGTCGATTCCGAGAAGTGGCGCCAGTACGCGCTCGCGCGGCGCTGGCCAGCCGCGGCGCTGTACCGGCGCGAGGCGGCTCGCTTGCTGGTCGCCGAGCGTCGCGCGGCCGGCGAGTTTTCCGCAACGCTACTGGTGTCGGAGCAGGAAGCGCGGTTATTCCGTGCCCTGGCACCGGAGGTAGCGTCGCGGGTGAGGGTCATGTCCAACGGAGTCGATACCGACCACTTCGATCCGGCCATTGCCTACCCGGATCCTTACCAGGGGAGCGGGGGGCGGTGCATGGTGTTTACCGGGGCCATGGATTACTGGCCGAACGTGGACGCGGTGTGTTGGTTTGCCGACGCGGTGCTGCCCCGGGTTCTGCAATGTTTACCGGATGCGAGGTTCTTTATCGTTGGCCGCGATCCGGCCCGCGCGGTTCGCCAGTTGGCACGGCATCCTGGCGTTATCGTTACCGGGGGGGTTGCCGACGTGCGGCCCTACCTGGCCCACGCGGGTGTCGCCGTTGCGCCCCTGCGGCTGGCGCGGGGCATTCAGAACAAGGTGCTTGAGGCGATGGCCATGGCGCGGCCAGTGATCGCAAGTCCACAAGCCTTGGAAGGCCTTTCAGTACGTGTGCCGGACGACGTGCGGCTTGCCGCGGACCCACGGCAGTTCGGCCAACAGGTGGTCGACGTCCTGAGGTCAGGTGCGGCCGCGCCGGGCCAGGCGGCACGGCGCGCCGTGGTGCGTGACTACGCCTGGGACAATTGCCTGCAGGTGCTTGATCGCCTGTTGGAAGGCCCGGAACCAGCCGATAACGGCACGAGTGGTGTCAGGCCCGGTCAGCCGGCGGGGGCGATGTGAACGTTGAAACGCAGGCAAACGCCTTGGGGAAGTGGTTGGTCAGCTACGACTGGCGAATCGCGGGCGGCCTGCTGGCGGTCACGATGGTTGTGGTGCTCCTGGCATTTGGCGAGACGGTGCTCGGCATCGGCGCCATCTGGTGGCGCTCCGAAACCTACGCGCATGGCGCGCTGGTGGTGCCGATTGTTATCTACCTGCTGTGGCAACGCCGCCTCTATCTGGCGCGGGCAGCCCCTGGCGTGCAGCCATGGGCGCTGCTGCCGCTTGGTGCGGCGGGCGTCCTGTGGTCGGTCGGCAGCCTTGGCGCCGTTCAGGCGTTTCAGCATTTCGCGCTGTACGGGATGCTGCTTGGCAGCGTCTGGTTGGTTGTGGGCGATGTGGCCCTGCGCCGTGGCGCGTTTCCGTTGGTTTTTTTGGTGTTTGCCGTGCCCTTCGGCGATTTCCTCATCATTCCCTTGCAGGACTTTACGACCTATTTCACGGTGGCGGGGATTCGCTTGCTGGGGGTGCCGATTTACCGCGAGGGCTACGATCTTGCCTTGCCGAGCGGCAACTGGCGCGTGGCGGAGGTATGCAGTGGCCTGCGTTATGTGATCGCGTCCCTGGTGCTGGGCGTGCTCTATGCCCACCTGATGTATCGCAGTCGTTGGCGGCAGGGGGCGTTTGTCGTGATATCCCTGATCGTGCCTGTCGTGGCGAATGGCCTGCGCGCGGTTGGCGTGATCATGCTGGGTCACCTGTCGGGGATGCGCCTGGCCGTCGGCGTGGATCATCTGATCTATGGATGGGTGTTTTTCACCGTGGTCATGCTGGCGCTGTTTCTGATCGGCGCGGTGTGGCGCGAGGATCGGCCACGCCCACCGACGCCGCAGCGCGAGACTCCCGCAGTGTTGTCGACCGGCCCTGTCCAGCCTGCACGTCTGTCCAAGCCCCTGTCCGTATGGATGCTGGGTCTGGCTATGGTTGGGGTGTGGCCGCTGGCCGTGGCGTGGATGGAAGCGCGCAACGATCACGCCGCGCCGGTTCTGGAGCCACCGCAAATTTCCGATCGGAGCGGGTCGGACTTGCCCGTCACGGACTGGCTGCCGCATTTCGAGGGACCACGCGCATTTCTGACGCAGGTCTACCTGGGCGGTGATGGGCCGGTGGGGTTGGCCATTGCCTACTACAACAATCAGTCCCAGGATTCGGAGCTGGTGTCCTGGCGCAACACGCTGGTCGGTCGCGGCATGGGTGCCTGGGGGGAAATCGATCACAGTCACCGGCGCATTGGCCTGGCAGGTGGGACCGTGCAGGTACACGAAACGCTGATCCACAAGCCCGGGTCCAGGATATTGGCGTGGAGCTGGTACTGGACACCGCAAGGCACCACCCTGTCGGCGACGACGGTCAAGTTACGGGCGGCGCTGGGGCGCCTGGTGGGTCGCGGCGACGACGCTGCGCGAGTGGTGGTTTATGTCCCTGTCGACAGGGACGAGCAGCACTCGCGCGGTTCACTGCAAGCCTTCCTTGCCGATGCATGGCCCGTCATAGATCAGGAGCTTGCCAACGCGTATCGGCAGGCCGCGGCGCAGTGACCCGTTGGCGGGTGGCCCAGCCGGTGCCCGATGCCGTGCCGTTGTTGCTGCATGTGGTGCATAGCTTCGAGATGGGCGGCCTGCAAAATGGTCTACTGAACCTGCTGGACCGACTGCCGTCGCAGCGTTACCGGCATGCCGTGGTCAGCCTGACCGGGCTGTCGGGTTTCGAGCGGCGCCTGCGGCGCACCGATGTCCCGTTTTACGCCCTGCACAAACCGGCTGGACGTGGGCTGGGCAGTCACCTTCAGTTGTGGCGTTTGTTGCGCCGACTGCGCCCGGCGCTGGTTCATACCCGCAACCTGGCAGCCCTGGAGGCCCAGCCAATAGCAATGGCTGCCGGAGTGCCCCTGCGAGTGCACGGCGAGCACGGTTGGGACACGCACGATCCGGATGGCCGCTCGGCGCGCTATCGCCGCTGGCGGTGGCTGATGCGGCCATACGTGAACCATTACATCGCGCTGTCCGGGCAGTTGCAGGATTATCTGATCACCGGCGTCGGGGTTCCGCGGCGACGAATCAGCCAGATTTATAACGGTGTTGATACGGTGCATTTCCACCCGCGTGCCGCCGCCCAGTCGCCCACGTCGATCGGCCCGTTTGTCCAACCGCAGCATGTTCTGGTCGGAACAGTCGGTCGCCTGGAGCCGATCAAGGATCAACTCACCTTGGCGCGGGCGTTCGTGCTGGCTGTGGAGCGGCGACCCGACCTGCGAGCGCGCCTGCGGCTGGTGGTGGTGGGCGACGGCCGGTTGCGGGCACCGATCGAGCAGGTTTTGCGCGCTGCACGGATGGCGGATCTGGCGTGGCTGGCCGGTAGCCGGGACGACATAGCCGTTTTGCTGCGAGGGCTGGATCTGTTCGTGCTGCCGTCCCTGGCGGAGGGTATTTCGAATACCGTCCTGGAGGCGATGGCAAGTGGCTTGCCGGTGCTGGCGACCGCGGTCGGCGGCAACGTCGAGCTGGTCGAGCCCGGTATCAGCGGAGCCCTGGTGCCGCCAAACGATCCGCCCGCGCTGGCCGGGGCGCTCATTGCCTACGCCGATGATCCCCGGCGCCGCGAGCGCGAGGGTCAAGCCGGTCGCGAGCGCGCTGTAAACGAGTTTGCACTGGAAGGGATGGCAGCGGCTTACCGGGACCTTTATGACCGTCTGCTGGCTCAGCGCGGAAAACGCCGGGCCGATTTG
>CAZZHF010000019.1:0-19230 GCA_964653545.1 uncultured Gammaproteobacteria bacterium
ATGCGCGTGCGCTTTGCCGACATCCTGGGCTACACCGCCATCGTGGCGGCGGTGTGTTTGGTCATCAACATGGTTGCGATGCTGTTTATTCCGCGCATGCTGTAAGCCATCAGGCCGCGTCGGGCGCTATCACGCCGACGAACCCATTCCCATGGCGCGCCGGTAGGCGTTCCAGAACACCACGCATTGCAGCTCGTCGTTTTGCTGCGAATCGGTGTAGGGGTTCGCGTCCAGGTGCATGCCCTTGATCATGTAGTTGTTGCCGGTGGCGCGGCTCGCTTTCTGGATGCGGTTGAACACCGCGCCGTCTTCCAGGGTGATGAAACCGCTCGGGCCGAGCATGTTGGAGGACTGGCGAATCCTGTGTCGCCGGGTTTCCGGGTCGTCGTCCTGGTGGGCGAAGTAGGCGTAGTGGACTTCGGTGCGGTCCGGGCCGAGCGGCATGGCGTAGCGCACCGTCATGGTGTCCATCTGCTTGTTCATGTTGGTGACGGGAAACAGGATTGCCAGCTGGCCGCCGTCTTCCGGGTGATGACGGTAGGCGGTCACGCTCGGGTCGCGGATCAGGCCGTTGGGCTGGTTGGGCACGATCTCGTAGTGGGCGTTGCGGTGACCGTGGCGAGTGCCGGCAAGTACCCCTTTGCCGCCGGTCCAGTTGAGCATGCGAAAGGCGGCGTGCAGCATTGGCGCGTGCCAGCCGTCCTGGTCGAAGTAGGCCTTCCAGTTACAGTCGAACATCACCTTCTGGTAGCCGATCAGTTGCAGGCGGCCATCACCGCCCAGAATCCGCCGGATGATTTCGTCCATCCCTTCCAGGAACGTCGCCAGCGGCGGCGCGGCGTTGTCCAGGGTAGCGAAGTGAAGGCCCCAGGCGCTTTCCAGGCGCACCTTGGGCAGGCCGAATTCCGTCTTGGAGAAACCGGTAATGAAATCGTCCTCGCCGGGGCACACGCGCAGCGCGCCGGTGCTGTCGTAGGTCCAGCGGTGATACGGACACTCGTGCATCGGCGCGTTGCCGCGAAAACCCGGCACAACCAGCACCCCGCGGTGGGCGCAGGCGTTGACGACGGCGCGCACCGTGCCGTGCGCGTCCCGCATCAGCAGCAGCGGCCGTTCGCCGAGCAGGATGGTCTTGTAGTCATGAGGGTTGGGGATTTCGGCGTCGTGCACCACCGGGTGCCACACCGGGCCATGGAAGATGCGGTCGAGTTCTTCCTGGTAGATGTCGTCGCGGTGAAAGATGTCCCGGGGGATGGCGTTGGCGGCGGCCGGCCACTGGTAGGCAGCGGCGGTGCGGGTTTGCATGTCCATGGATTTCCTCGTCGGTGAGTTGCTGTTGACGTCAGGCTTAAGGGACGGTCAGAACGGCAATGAATCAGCGCCGAGCCCGCAGGCGCGACGTGCGCGGCGCAGTCAGCTCGCCCCAGCGGCGGTTGACCCTGTCCATCATGTCCGAGGTTGGCCGCACCAGCGCCGGAAAGCCCTTCAGCGGCTCGGTGGCGTCGATGCCGATCTTGTTCGCTATGCCGTCGCTGCCGTATTTCTGCGGCGAGGGCCCGATGGTGCAAAAGCCATCCGCCACCGCCACGTCCCGCGAGGCATGACAGCGGTTGGCGATGGCCCAGGACACCTGTTCCAGGTTGTGCGGATCGACGTCGTCGTCGACCACGATCACGGTCTTCACGATGCGCGCGCTCCACAGGGAGTAGATGACGTGCTTGGCCTGTTCTTCGTAGGTCTTCTTCAGGGACACGATCACCGTGTGCATGTCCTGTGGGCAGTAGATGGCCCGCACGGTGGGCGCCACGTCGGTACGCAGCTTGTGCAGGTAGCCCGCCTCCATGCTCAGCTGGCCCATGGCGTGGGTGTCCGTGGGCGGCATGCCCAAATACGTGTAGGCGAAAATCGGATCGGCGCGGCGGGTGGCGTGCTGGATCTGCAGCACCGGCTGCTCGCCCACCGGCCCGTAGTAACCGGGGTATTCGCCGTAGGGGCCTTCCGGTTCGCGGCGGCCGGTCAGCACGTGCCCTTCGAACACGAACTCGCAGTTCGCCGGGATGAGCAGGTCCACCGTATCGGCCCGCACCAGGTTGAACGGCTCCCCGCGCATGTTGGCGGCCAGTTTCAGCTCGTCCGCCCCGAGGTTCATGCCCGCCACCTGGGATGCCAGATACAGCACCGGATCGGCACCGACGCAGATTGCCACTTCCATGTCCTGCCCGCGCGCCTCGTGCTTGCCGCGGATCATGCCGGCGTGGGACGTGGGGCTGCACCAGAAACCCGTAACCAGGTTGTCGCGCAGCTGCAGGCGGTAGATGCCCATGTTCTGCAGGCCGGTCTCAGGATCCTTGGTGACGATCAGGCCGAAGTTCAGGTACGCGCCGCCGTCGCCGGGGTTCGACACGATCGGCGGCACCAGGCCTTCGAATGCCAGCCCGGCGAGGTCCAGCGTCACTTCCTTGCACGGCGCCTCGGCACGGGGCACCACCGGCAGGTCCGGCCCGCTGTGGCTGGCGGTTTTGCGAATGTAGGACTCGACCAGATCGTCCGCCGGCACCTCCATGGCCAGGGCGCACCGGTCCATGGTGGCCAGCATGTTGGCGAGCACCGGGTAGGGATAGCCCTTGACGCTGTGGAACAGGATGGCAGGGCCGCTCTCGCCCAGCACCTTGTGGCAGATGGTGCCGACTTCCCAGGCCGGGTCGACTTCGGCATCGATTTCCAGCAACTGGCCGGCGCTGGAGAGTTTGGCGACGTATTGCCGCAGGTCTGTGTAAGCCATTTGTACTTCTCCTCGGGTCATGATTTTCTGGGGCGTCTGGCGACCCGAATCCAGGCCGGGAGCGCCTGCGCGCCACCGTAGCACGGCGCCTGCAATTGCCGTACGCTGCCGCAAGCGTTATCCCGCGTTCACCGCCGCGCCCATAAAACACATTCGACGGGGAGAAACCTGGCCATGTCCGCACCCGAAGGGCTCAGCCCCGCCGCTGCCGCCAAGCTGGTCGATGTCGAGCGGGGCCTGGCAAGCCGCCGTATCTATGTCGACGAGACCGTGTTCGATCTGGAAATGCAGCGGATCTTCACCCGCTCGTGGCTGTTCGTGGGCCTGGAGAGCGAGATCCCGGAACCGGGCGACTACGTCACACGCAACATGGGCGCAGACCCGGTGATCATGGTCCGCGGTCAGGACGGCGCCGTGCGCGTGTTCCACAACAGCTGCCCGCACCGGGGCGTGATGATCTGCCAGGCCGATGCCGGCCGGGTCAAGGCCTTCGTGTGCGCCTACCATGGCTGGACTTTCGGCACCGATGGCAGCTTCAAAACGGCCTTTCACCCGCGGGAGTTCTATCGAGGCGCGGTGCCCTTCGACCAGCTCGGCCTACACCCGGTGGCCCGGATCGAGACCTACGCCGGCCTCGTGTTCGCCACCTGGAACGTCGACGCGCCACCCTTGGCAGACACGCTGGACGACACCGTGCGCTGGTACTTCGACATGTTCTTTGCCCGCACGCCGCAGGGCATGGAGGTGCTCGGCCCACCGCAGCGCTGGACCTTCGAGCACAACTGGAAGATCGGCCCGATCAACTTCTGCGGCGACGGCCCGCATGCGCCCATGCTGCACGGCCCCATCAGCCAGTTGGCGGTCGGCGAATCGGCCGAGCAGTTCATGGCCGCCATCATGGGCGACAGCCCCAACGTGCGCCTGGGCAATGGCAGTGCCATCCTGCTGAACCTGAGCCCGGGCACGGAACCGGCCTTCGTCGGCTATCACCCGGATCTGATCCCGTTGTACCGACATAGTCTGAACGACACCCAGTTCGGGTTTCTGGGCCGCATGATGACCGGCGTGGCGACACTGTTCCCGAATCTTTCGCTGGTGCAGGCGCCGGTGCGCTTCGACCCCGACGCGCCGCCGGTGAATTTCCTGACCCTGCGCCTGTGGCAGCCGGTCAGCGCCACGCGTACCGAGGTGTGGAACTGGTTCCTGGCCGAGCGCGAAGCAACGCCGGACTGGAAGCGGCAAACGCTCAAGGCCGGCCTGCGTTCCTTTTCGGCCGCGGGCACCTTCGACCAGGACGATGCCGAGGCCTGGTCCGCGGTGTCGCGCGGCATCCGCGGCCCCATCGGCCGTAGCCTGGACCTGAACTTCCAGGCCATCAACGGCTGGCGCGACGACGCCTGGGACGACTTTCCCGGGCCGGGCGTCACCTGCCGCAACATGTTCACCGAGCAGACCGAATTCGACTTCCTGGTCGAATGGAGGCGCCGGATGGCGGGCGAACGATGAGCAGCGCAGACAACGACCTGGGCTGGCTCGGCGGGGAGCCGGTCAGCGACGCCGACTACCGGCAGGTCAGCGAATTCCTGTTCCGCGAGGCGGACCTGCTCAGCCGCCAGGCCTACCAGACCTGGCTCACTTTGCTGGCGCCGCAAATCACTTACCGCGTGCCGCTGCAGCAATTCAGCAAGCGCGGCGAGGAACGCAGCTATGGCAGCGGCCCGGCCTGGCTGGACGAGACCCGCGCGAGCCTGGCCATCCGCATCAAGCAACTGGCCGACCCCGCGTCCAACGCGCAAAAGGTGCCCAATTTCCTGCGTTATTTCGTCACCAACATCCAGGCCGCGGCGGTCGGCGATAGCCTGCACGTGACCAGCCAGGTGCTGCTGATGCGGGTCCGGGCCAACAACCCGCGGCCGTTTCTGCTCAGCGGCCTGCGTCGGGACCGGCTGATTCGAAGCGCAAGCACGCTGCTGCTGGCGCAGCGAGACGTGCAGCTTGACATGCCGTACATCGACTCGCCGAACTTCGCTTTTTTTCTGTAACCGTGCCTCCAGGAGGAACCACCATGCAGGGACGTCATTTCATCAACACCCCGCGCGCCATCGAGAAGATCACCGCCGCCGGCTGCGACGCCCTGGTTGGCGCGGATGCCCGCAACGTGCTGTACCTGTCCGGCGTGCGCACCTTCGACACGCAATGGGCGCTGCCGGAACCGGGCACGGCGGTCATCCTGCCGGTGCGCGACCTGCAGGACCGCGCCACGCTGTGCATCGGCGCCCACTACATTCCCTACCTGCTGCAGGAAGCTTCATGGGTGCCGCGCGTGCGCTGCTACGACTGGTTCGGCTACCACACCTACATCCTGTCCCAGCCGGACCCCGGCACCGAGCGCAGCCCGCTGCGCCAGGACGTGCAGCAGTTTCTGCGCGACCAGCACATCGACGAGATCGCCAACGACATCGTCGAGGCCACCGCCAACGCCCTGGCGGAGCTGGGTCTGGCCAAGGCGCGCGTCGCCTTCGACGACCTGCGCCTGGCATCGCACGTGCAGCGCCGGCTGCCGGAACTGACGGTGGTGGATGCCCACGACCTGCTAACCGACATCCAGAAGGCCAGCACGCCGGACGAAATCGCCCTCATGCAGGAAGGCGCCACCATCAACCAGCAGGCGCTGGAGCGGGTCATCGCGGCGGCCCGACCCGGCGTGCGCTGGGACGAACTGGCCCACATTTACCGCATGGCGCTGGCCGAGCGCGGCGCCGTGCCGACCACCGACAAGGGCCTCATGTGGGGCAGCCACTACAAGGGCGAGCACATTGTCGACAGCTTCTACCTGCCGCGCAGCGACTTCGCGCTGGAGGCCGGGCGCGCCTACATCTTCGAGACCTACAGCGTCTACAAGGGCTATACCTGCGACGGTTCGCGCACGCTGTACCTGGGCGACCCGCCAACGGCCTACCGCAAGATTGTCGACGCCGTCATGCACTGCTACGAAGCCATCGAAAAGCACCTGCGGCCCGGCCAGGACAGCGGCCTGGTCTACCAGACCGTGATGGAAATCATGCAGGGCGCCGGCATCCCCACGCCGGAGAAAACCGCCACCGCCACCCACGGCGTCGGCCTGCAGCCGGTGGCCTGGTACGTGCCGTACCCGGCCTACACCAAGATTCCGCAAAGCTACACGCTGGAAGGCGGCCAGGTGATGGGCATGGACGTGCTGTACTACGGCCACGCCGTGCACCCGTTCCACTTCGAGAACCAGTTGCTGATCACCGCCGACGGCCCGCGCAGCTTCTTCACCAAACCTCAGGTACTGCCCAAGGGCCTGCTGGTGCGCGACGGCGAGCGGCTGTCGAGCTACTGCCCGCCGGTGACGCTCACCCAGGAGCAGGGCATAGACCTCGACAACCTGCGCCTTTGAGCCGACACAGCGGCAGGCATCCGCCGCCCGGTACGGACCTGAAAGGCCAGCTCGGGATGGCAGAGCAGGGTTCCGCGACGCCACCGGCAGCGCGCCCAGCCCCGCGGAGCGGTCGGTAAGGAGGCCGGCGATAAGGTGGATCACCGCGCCTTTGGGTGCGCGGTGTAGGGGTGGGATGATGCGGGCCACACGGCGAGCGTGTGGTTAATGCCAATACGACGGTTACGTGCCCCCCAATGTCGGCGGCAGCGTCGCGACGTCGTGGCAGGCAAACCAGGAGCAGGTCCGGTATTGCATTGTCGTCGAAGAAAATCCCGCCGATGCCGCGCGCCTCGCCGCGGTGGTGGTTGCGGAAATACTCGTCACACCAGCGCTTGAAGCGCGGGTAGAACTCTGCCCCGAAGGGTGTGCAGGCGGCGCGCGCCTGGCGGTGCCAGTGCACGCTGTCTTCCTCGATGGCGTAATCGCGCTTCACGTCGATGCCGCCGCCGAACCACCACACCGGCGCCGCGCCCGGTTTCCTCGACGCGCACCGGCAGGTGCGCACGCTGCGCCGGCTGGTCAAGGCGAACTGGCGCATCGGCGCCGGGAACGGCTTCGACACCACGCACATCTTCATCCACAAGGACTCGCGCCTGATCCCTGGCAACCAGACCGTGCTGCCGCTGGGTTTTGCACCCAACCCGGACAGCCGCGACGCACGGCGGAGGATCTCGCCGCAGCCGTGCGGGGCAGGGCGGACGACGTCTTGTTGCCCAAGTGCGAGTCCGCCCGCAGCTCGCGCAGGCCGGTCGCGAACGACATCGCGCCCGCGGCGCTACGGCATCCTACGCATCCCGGCGCTGGTGGCAGACGGCCGCTTCCCGCTCCAGGGGCATCCCCAAGTCCGCGCTGGGCTACTGCATCCGCGACGAGGCACTGGAGATCTTTAACGCGGACGTCCAGCGCCGGTGCGCCCTCGGTTACGGGCTGCCTGCAGCGTAAGGGGCATTACGCGCCGACACCGAGTCCGCAGCGGCCGTCCTGCGCAGAACCCCCCGGGCCTCACGCCGGCGCCCGCGCGGCGATCAATTGCCGGTAAAAGCGGGCCGCCGCTTCTCGTTGAAGGCGTTCACCCCTTCCTGGTGGTCCCGGGTCAGATTGCTGACGCTCTCCCAGGCAATGGAGGTTTCCAGCACACTGGCCACCAGCTGCTTGAGCGCGACGTTGACCGACACCTTGGTCATCTTGATGGCCTGCATGGCGCCCCGCGAAAGGCGCTTGGCGAACGCATCCACCTTCTCGTCGAGCTGTGCATCCGGTACGGCGTAATTGATGAGGCCCATTGCTGCCGCGCGCGGGGCTTCGACCAGTTCGCCGGTCATGAGGAATTCCTTGGCGCGGCAAAAGCCGATCAGCTGCGGCCAGATCACCGCGCCGCCATCGCCGGCGACGAAACCCACATTGACGTGCGGGTCGCCAATACGCGCCGATTCGGCGGCGAAGATCACGTCGCAGAACAGCGCCATGGTGGCGCCCAGACCCGCCGCCGGGCCGTTGACCTTGGCGATGATGGGTTTCTCCAGATCCAGGATGCCGTTCACGATACGCTTGCCCTCGATGACCGTGCGCCGCCAGATGGCCGGGTCATCGATCATGGTCTGCATCCAGGCGGTGTCTCCGCCGGCGCTGAACGCGCGCCCGGCGCCGGTCAGGATGACGATGTCGGCATCGTCGTCCAGGTTGACGTCGAAAAAGATCTCCGACAGTTCCCGATGCAGTGTGGCATCGGTGGCGTTGAGCACATCAGGGCGGTCCATGGTCACCGTCAGGATGCGGCCTTCACGTGTGACGGTGATGGTTTCGTAATGAGCATAAGAACGCATGACGCGACTCTCCTTGGTGGGTAGTTATGGCGGAAATCTGGCGGCGCTGGGCCTACGCGACCTCGATAAGGTGATCAAATTTCGTATCCCGCAGCGCGCTTGAGTACCTTGCCAAACGCGCTGCGCGGCAAGGTCGCCGTTAGTGCCAAGCTACGCGATCTGCGCCCGCCGAGGTGCCTGGGGGTCACCCGCCACCTCGGCTGCGGTGCTGAGCCCGCGCAGCACGCTGCGGCGCATGGCGCGTACCAGCTGCTCGCCGTCCAGTTCGCGGCTGCGCCGCAGCCACTGCAGCAGCATGCCGTCGTGTGTCGCCACGATGATCGCGGCCTGCTCCGCCGCCGGCAGTTCCGCGTCGAACAGACCTTCCTGTGCGCCCTGGCGGATCAGGGTTTCCAGAAACTCCTGCAAGCGGCCGTAAATCCGCCGCACCCGCGCCTCGATCGTGGAATCCGTACCGGCGAACTCCACCGAAAACATCACCGTCAGCAGCCAGAAGTCCGGCCGCTGCTGTCCGAGCAGCGACCGCTGGTGCAGAAACCGGACTAACTGGTCTTTTGGGTTCGTGCCGCGCTGTGCCTCGGTGATCGCATCGAGCAATTGTTCGTCCGCGCGCTGCAACAACCGCAGGGCCAGTGCCGCCTTGTCCGGGAAATGGAAGTAGACCGCCCCCTTGCTGAGTTTTGCGTCGCGGGCGATCTGCTCAACGGTCGTGTTGCGATAACCGTTGATCAGAAACAGCCGGCTGGCGTGGTCCAGAACCAAGTGGATGGAATTAATGCCGCGCGGGGTACGTGCCATGCCGAAAATCATAAACCATACCCGTTGGTTTGTTTTGTTTTTGCGTGCGCGATGTTCGCTACCGAGAGGCAAATCCCCGTGTTGAGATGGTATTCACAAGCTATTGGACACGCCGTAGAGCGATTTGCACGGTGGCTTGCGGGGTGCCGACGATTCCACTAGCATGGTCAGAAACCGACTCAGCGGTCGGTTTATGACGGGACCTTGCCCCTGCCGGGCGCTGATCCCTCCAGCAACAAGAAGGAGAGGAGGCCATGAGTACATCCACCGTGACGTACGAGGTCCGGGGCACCACCGCCCTGATCACCCTGAACCGGCCGGCCAGCCACAACGCCCAGAACATGCGCCTGATCCTGGACCTGGACAGCGCCTTCGATACCGCCCAGGCCGATGACCGGGTGCGCGTGGTTGTCCTGCGCGGTGCTGGCAAGTCGTTTTCGTCCGGCCATGACCTGACCATCGTGGCCGAGGGCGCGGTGGGCGACGAGCTTGAACAGCGCTACCTGGACCGCCGTGCGGAGCCGGAGACGCTGTATCAGCACGAGGCCGAGATGTACGTGGGCAAGTGCCTGCGCATCCGCGACTTTCCCAAGCCCACCATCGCCATGGTGCACGGCAACTGCATCGCCGCTGGCTGGATGCTGGCCAGCATGTGCGACCTGATCGTCGCCGGACAGGGCGCGAGGTTTTCCGACCCAGTGGCGCGCATGGCCTGCGTCGGGGTGGAAATCCCGGTCGAGTTCTGGGACGTGGGCGTGCGCAAGGCCAAGGAGCTGCTGTTCACTGGCGACAAGTTGACCGCCGAGGAAGGCAAGGCGCTGGGTTTCGTCAATCAGGTGGTGCCGGACGACCAGCTCGAAGCCTTCACCCTGGCCATGGCCGAACGCATCGGCAAGGCGCCTGCGGTGGCGCTGCGCCTGATCAAGCAATCCATGAACACCAGCCTCGATCACATGGGGCAGTCCACCTCGTTCCGGCAGCACTTCACGCTGCACCAGTTCGCCCATCAAACCCGCGAGTTCAAGGACTTCGTGGGCCAGGCGGACCGGTCGGTGAAGTCTTTTGTCGGCAGACGGGACGGTGCCTTCGCCGCGTCCGGCGAGTGACACCCACACCTTTGCATCCTCATCGACGCACGTTACCCAGGAGGCCGATGGCATGAACGCCCCAGCCAACATCAAAGCGACGCCCTATTACATGAGCCGCGCCGATGGCATGAACGAGGAATACGTCGCTGCCGCGCGCAAGCTCGTCATCATGACGTTCCAGTCCTTGTGCAGCCTGCAGACGCACGTGCTGAACGCGCCGGCGCACAAATTATGGGCGGACGACGAGAACCGCCTCGTGCGCCGGGAGATGGCAGAGCGCCAGGAGCGGGCGCGGGAAATCGCCGAAAACCTGCTGCCGGATCTGGGCGTGGCCCCGGAACCGCTGCGGGAGGAAGCCGAGTCCTCGCTCACCGCCGGGCGCAAGCTGCGCCTGGACACCGTTCGCATCGACAGCTGGAACGATGGCCTGGTCTACCGCTACCTGCACGGGCTGGTCATGACCGGGCAACTGGTCGCCCTCATCGGCTCCAACTACCTGCCCTACGCCAACCTGACGCAAAAGCTCTATTTCAAGTTCGCCCTGACGGACTGGCCCGCAAAGGTCGGCTCGCCGCAGGCGGCGCGCATTGCCCGTGCCATGGAGGAGGACGGCCTGGACACCATCCAGGCCCTCATTGAGCGCTGGTGGCCGGTGGCGCTGGACAGCTTCGGTCATCCGGGTTCGGACAACGAGCGCACGTATCTGCGCCTGGGCCTGAAAACCCGCCCCAACGCCATGTGTCGTGAGGTGTTCCTGGACGCGGCACAGCAATCGTTCCAGCAACTGGGCCTGCGCCTGCCGAACTGAGAAATCAACCTGAGAGGACCTCAGCATGCGTACTTACGATGTCGTCTACACCCGCCCGGAGCAATTACCCGAGGATTACCGCGAACAGCTGTGGAAGTTCCTGAGCATTCAGATCTGTATCGAAGGCGGCATGAGTGACGAGTCCGGCATCACGCCAGGCGGCGTCAACACCTACCCGGTGCCGGCGGCCAAGCATCGCCACTTCATGGCATTCAAGATGGCGGACGAGGGCGACCACACCTACGGCCTGTTCCAGCTTGCCAAAAGCATCGGCAAGGACCCTCACGCGCTGCTGCACAAGGTGCGCACGGGCGCAGTGAAGGATCGCGCCCTGGATGCATTCACCCAGCTCGACTGGAATTCCAGCCACCTGCGGTTCGAGGTGTTCTGCATGCTGACCGAGGCCGCGGGAGGCATCGCCAGCACCTCCGCCATGGGCGCGACCTACGTGCCCTGGGCCATGTGGAATGCCCGCAATTTCATCGACGAAGGCCTGACCCATTCCGTGCTGTCCATGCACAACGTGCGCGAGGAAGTGGACGCCGGCCACAAAGAGGAATTGCAGGCGCTGCTGGACGAGATGTTCCCCTACGCCCTGGACCTGTTCGGTGCGGCCAATACGCCCAACGAGGCGGCCTACATCAAGTTCGGCATCAAGACCATGACCAATACCGAGTGCCGCGTGATCTGGCTGCGCCAGATGCGCGAGCGCATCGCCAAGGCCGGACTGCGCTTCCCGGATGACCCGTACCAGGGGGCCCGCGGCCGCTACGACGAGTGCCGCGAAGGCCTGGAAAGCAACTGGGGCGCCATCAAGGCTCAGGCCGCCTGACGGCCATCCCCGCATGCCCATGTCGGACATCACCGCGGTTGACGTAGGCGCCTTCATTGCCCGTGGCGCCGCCGTGGCCGGTCGGCGCATTCTGGTTCGCGACGCGCACGGCGCCTGGTCCGGTGACGATCTGGCACGGCGCTCAGGCGCCCTGGCAGGCGCACTGCAAAACCTGGGCGCAGGCCGCGGCAGTCGGGTGCTGCTGGGGCCCGGCACCGGCGTCGAGCGGCTGGAAGGCTACTGGGCATTGCTGCGCCTGGGCGCGGTGCCGGTGGTGGCGGACACGGGTACGGATCTGGTCCGTTTTGCCCGTGCCGCGGGGGCCACGCTGGCCATTTGCCACACCGACCAGCTCGCCACCTGTCTGCAAGCGGGCATCGAGGGCGGCATCGTCGCCCTTCGCCCAGGCGAGAAAGCCGGCGCCGGCTGGGTGGACTACGCCGCCGCGCTGTCGGCGCCACCTGTCGCTGCGGATCACCAGGCGGCCGACGACGACCTGTGCGCGCTGGCCCCGTGGGAAACGCCCGACGGTGCGCTTGCCATCGCCCGGCGCAGCCATCGGGCCGTGGCCGTGACCGGCGGCGTGGCTGCCGTGTACCACGGTTCCCAACCGAGCGAGCGCCTGCTGGTGGCTGCCAACCTGGATGGGTGGCTGCTCGAAGCGCTGCTGTTTGCGGTGCTGTGCGGAAACGCCCAAGCATATCTGCTGGGATCTTCGTCGGCCGACACGCTGCGCGAAACCATCGGCGCGTTTCTACCCACCACCGTGCTCACCGACCCGGAAACGGCGATGGCCACGGCGGGCAAAGTGCCGGCGCCGCCCGGCGAGAGCGATATCTCTCCACTCTGGAACATCCACGTACCGCTGAATTGCGCGCAGCAAATCGATTTGCTTACCGCGGCGGTGCAACAACTGCCCGGTGGCTGGATCGGCCAGATTTTACTGGGTGCATCTGCAACCGGCGGGGTCGCCGCCTGGTACCGACCCGAGCAGCGCTGGCACCCGCTGCCGACCGTGGATATCGCCGTGCGTCGGCAGGCAATGGCTACGCCCTCGATCAGCGGCGCCGGGGAAATGCTGCTGCGCTCGCCACAGCTCGCCGCCGGATTCCTCGATCCACCCGACACGCAGGTCCACTGTGCCCGAGGGTGGTTTCATGCCGCTGTGGAGGTAGCGATCGACGCCTGCGGCTTTCTGGTCAATGCCACCGCCCCAGATGACCCGCACGCGGCCCGGGCTGGCGATGCCGCAGCAGGCCCAGCGGAACTGGCCTCCATGACCGCCATCGACATCGGCGCATTCATGGACCGGGGAGCCCGCTTCCATGGCCACCGCCCGTTGATTCAGGTCAACGACGATCTGTACGACGCCGCTACGGTCACGGACCGCTCCCACCGCCTGAGCACCGTGCTGACTGGCGCGTACGGCATCCGCCGTGGCGACCGGGTGGCCATGCTGCTGCACAACGGCCGGGAGTTCCTGGAGGTGTACTGGGCCTGTGCGCGCATTGGCGCGGCCGTGGTGCCGGTGAATTTTCGCCTGCAGCCGGAAGAAATCGGCTACACCCTGCGTGACTCCGGCGCCCGGGTGCTGATCGCCGAGCCAGAGCACCGTGCCTGGCACACCGCCTTGCACCAGCACGCACCCGCGCTGGAACGCATCCTCACCACCGGTCCGGTCGAGCCGCAGGATGCTCACAGCTACGAGGCTCTGCTGGCCACCGCCACCCTGGATGCCGACGACCTGCTGGGCCAGCCTCTGGCGCACGAGGACGAGCCGTGTTCCATTCTGTACACCGCCGGCACGACCGGATTTCCCAAGGGCGCGGTGCGCACCCACAAGGCGGTGCTGTGGTACGCGTTGAACTGCAACAGCATGGGTGGCAGCCCCGGCGACCGTGGCGAGGTCTACCTGGCCGTGCCGCCCATGTTCCACATCGCCGGGCACGAGACGCGCGTGCCGATGACCGTCATGCGCGGCAGCAAGATGGTGATTCTCACCGCGTTCGATCCGCGTCAGGTGCTGGACGTGATCGAGCGCGAGCGCATCACCGGCATGTTCGTGCCCCCGACCATGGGTCACGTACTGCTGCAGACCATGGCGGAGGGCGCCTGGGATCTGTCCAGCTGGAAGGAATGGATATCCGCCTCCGCACCCCTGCCCGGCCCGGTGCGCGACCGGGCACTGCAGCTGCTGCCGGGCCTGCAGTTCAGCAACAGCCTGGGCATGACCGAGGCGGGTGTACTGGCGACTGCCTCATTTGAAGTCGTCGCCACCAAACCTGGAGCCTGTGTCGGGCGGCCGGCTCCCACGGTGGAGCTGGCGATTGTCGATCCGGCGGGCCAGGTGCTGGGCAAACACCAGACGGGCGAGATTACCGTGCGCTCGCCGCAGGTGATCGGGGCGTACTGGGGCAAGCCGGAAGCGACCGTGGAGTCGATGCGCCACGGGCGTTTTCACACCGGTGACGTCGGCATGCTCGACGAGGACGGCGATCTTCATATCCTGGATCGCATCAAGGACATGATCATCACCGGCGGCGAGAACGTGTACGCGCCGGAGGTTGAAAGCCAGCTTTTCGCCATGCCCGAAGTGGCGGACGCCGCCGTGTTCGGATTACCCCACGAGAAATGGGGCGAGACGGTGACCGCCGTACTGGCCCTGAAACCTGGGCAGACCGTGGCGCCCGAGGACGTGATCGCGCGCTGCCGGGACCGCATCGCGCACTACAAGTGCCCAACCCGCGGCTATTTCACCGATGCCCTGCCACGCAACGCCATGGGCAAGGTGATGAAGGCGGTTTTGCGCAAGCAGTACGCATGACCGGGCACACGCCTCCCGTTGCCCGCGTGTATCAGCACATTCCAGAACCTGTGGAGCGGACATGGACAAGCTGACGATAGACGGGCTGGACGGGTTGCGTGCCCTGGCCGGAAAAACCCTCGGCACCTCGCAGCCGGTGCGGGTCACGCAAGCGCGGATCGAGGAATTCTGCAGGTCCGTGGACAACGACGAGTGGATCCACTGGGACGTGGAGCGCTGCAAGGCCTCGCCCTTTGGCAACACCATCGCGCCGTCCATGTTCACCCTGGCCTATTTTTCGAAGCTGTACTTCGAAATGGTGGAAATCCGGAACATCCCCAACATGTTGTTCCTGGGCTCCGACCGGGTGCGCCTGCTGGCGCCGCTGGTGTGCGATCAGGAATTCACCATCACGGTGAAGGTGGACCGAATCGAGGAGAAAAAGAATGGCATTAACGTGATGTACGACGTGGCCTGGAACGTGGTGGGCAATGACGATCCCATCGCCGTCGGCCTGTTCATCATCCGCTACATGGACCGGTGATGGACCTCGGTCGGACGTTTGCGCACGCAGCGTCCCAGGCGCCGGGCGGCCCGAGGGTGGGCGCGGCTTTCTGGGAGGATCTGCCGGAAGGATTTCGCTTTGTTACGCGCGGCAAGACCTTGTCCGAGGCCGAGATACTGGACTTTGGCTTTCGTCACGACCCGCAACCGTTCCATATCGACGTCGAGGCGGCGCGCGAATTCGGCTTCGACACGGTCATCGCCAGTGGCTTTCAGACGCTGCTGACGTCCTTCACGCTGGTGTTTCAGTTCGGCCTGCACCCGGGCAACACCCTGCCATCACCGGGCGTCGAGACCATGCAGTTCCTGCAGCCGGTCAATCCCGGCGACACGTTGAAGGTCCACGCGGAGGTCACGGCAAGCCGTCCGTCCGCGACCCGCCCGGACCGCGGCATCACCAAGATTCGCTATCTGACCCACAACCAGCATGCGCAGGTGGTCATGCAGGTGGACTGTGTGCATTTTTTCCGCCGCCGCGGCTGCGACTGACGCCATGGCGAACGCGCGCCGCCACGCACCGTCAGCCAGGACGATGCAGGTCGCTGTCGCGCACGGCATGTGGATACTCGGCAACGCGCAGGTCGCGCTTGAGGACCTTGCCGAAATGGCTGCGCGGCAACTGGTCCAGGAACACGATCGCCTTGGGCACTTTGTAGGCCGTAAGGCGCTCCCGACCCCAGGCGAGCAGTTCGCCGGCCAGGTCGAGATCCACCGCTCCAGAATCCTTCTTCACCGCGATGAGCGTGACGACCTCGCCCCAGCGCTCGTCCGGCATGCCCACAACAGCGCACTCCACCAGCGCGGGGTGGCCGGTGTAGATGCTCTCGATCTCTACCGACGGGATGGTCTCGCCGCCGCTGATGATGACGTCCTTGGAGCGGTCCACGATAGCCACCATGCCGTCCTCGTCCATCACCCCGATATCGCCGGTGAAGCACCACTCGAGCCCCTCGGGGTCGTCGGTGAGCCGCCGCCAGGTTTGTGCCGTCAGGTCGGGCTGGCGGTCGTACACACCGGAGTTCAGGCCACGCAGGCAAATCTCCCCCCGTATACCCGGCGGCAACACCCGACCATCGTCGTCGACGATCACCAGCCGGGTATCGAGTGTCGCTTCGCCGACACTGGCCGGGTATTCGAGAAACTCCCCCGGCGCCTGGATGGCCATGTTCAGGTTTTCGCTGATGCCGGCTCCGACACGCAGGTCCGCGGCGGGAAACATCTGCGCAAACTTCTGGCGCAGCGCCGGAGGCGTAGGTGCGGACGCAGTGATGGCGCTGCGCACACAGGTGATGGGCGCACCATCCCACACCCGGGACAGGGCGACGATCATGGCCGGGACACACAGCAGCAGTTCGATTTTCCGCTGCCGCACGATCTCCAGCAAAAAGTGCGGGTTAAAAGTCGGTTCCGGTGGAAAGATCAGCGTGCCACCGCGCCACAGTATCGGCAGCATGCACCAGTCCATGCCAGCACCGTGATAGGCGGGCGCTACCATGAGCGACTGCCAGCGGCGCTTCACACCGAGTTCCGCCACCACCGTCAGCACGGTGAAATACGTACCCCCATGTGTGTGGACTACACCTTTGCTGGCGCCGGTGGTGCCGCCGGTCTGGATCATACGGAACGGGTCTTCCCAGGCGGTGACCACCGGCAGCGGCGTCGCGTCCGCGGCGGCGAGCAGCGTCTCGTAATCGAGCCATCCGCCGCCGGGTACGCTGGCCCCGGAGCTGACCTGCACGATGCGCAGGGCGGCTGCGCTGGCGGCGAATTTGTCCGTGAACTCGCCGGCACAAATGACAGCCTTGCAGTGGTGGAAGTCGACATACTCCGCCGTCTCGTGCGGCAGCAGCCGAACATTGACCGGCGCTGCCACGGCGCCGATGTGCGCGCAGGCCATGAGACTTTCCACCGCGCCGTGTTCGTTGTGGAACATGGTGGCCACCAGGTCGCCTTTGCCGATCCCCCGATCGGCCAGCGCCCGCGCCAGGCGGCGAATACGTTGATCGAGTTCACCGTAGGTAAATCGCTTGCCACGCAGCAGGTCGTCGATGGCCAGGCGGCGCGGATGTATTTCTGCGGCCCGCGTCACCATGTGGGCAACGCTCAGTCGACGGCGCTCATCGCGGTTGGAATCGATGGTCATGGCGTCCCCTGTGGAGATGTTCTATGCCCGATTAGCCAGCGCTTCTTGGCATGCCGGATTATCAGTCATTGTAACCACAGCACGAACTTTAATGGGATGGTATTTTCCATGTCCGAAAGATGATTTTCTCATAAGTTCGAATTATTTTGCGATATTTTAATTGCCTTAAATAGGAGATTTATTCATGCCCGCAACTCAAGAAGTTTTTGCCGGCGAGAAAATGCCGTACTACATGTCCCGCGAGGACGGTATGAGTCCGGAATATCTGACGTATATTCGAAAACTGGTCGGTATGGTGTTCCAGTCGTTATTCAGCACACACCTTGAGGCCATCGAGGCACCGGCGGTTCGTCCCTGGGCGGATTACGAGAATCGCGAGCTGCTGCGCGAAATTGCCCGGTTCTCCAACATAGGCGCGGAGATGGTCGATCTCATGCTAAAGGACCTCGGCATGGATGCGGAGGCGCTGCGCAGGGAGGCGGAATCCTCGCGCACCGCCGGGCGCAAGCTGCAGCTACTGACGGTGCCGATCGAGTCCTGGAACGACGGGCTCATGCAGCGCTTTCTTTACAGTCACGTGTTGCTCGGTCAATTACCGGCACTGGTCAGTTCCAATTACATCCGCCTTGCCAATATTGCCCAGAAACTGATGATGGACAACTGCTTGCTGGAATGGCCGCAACAAGTAGGCACGCCGCATTGCGCGCGCTTGGAACGCGCCATTGCGGAAGACGGCCGCGATGTGCTTCAAGCGGCTCTAGAAAAATGGTGGCCGATTGCCATGAACAGCTTCGGTCGCCCGGGATCGGATAACGAGCAAGCCTATATTCGTCTGGGGATCAAGACCCGCACCAACGCCACGTGCAGACAATTGTTCCTGGATACCGTAACGCGCGATTTAAAACACCTGAGCCTTCGTCAACCCGGCGCTTGAACCAGAGTCTTTTAATAAGGAGTACCTGCCATGATGCGACGCGAAGAAATGTACTTTTATCCCGATCAACTCAGCGAGGAGTTCAAGGAACAGTTGTGGAAATTCCTGAGCATCCAGATCTGCATCGAGGGCGGCATGGGCAATGCGAAAGGCATTCCGCCGCGCAACACCATGCTGGCGCACGAGTTTCCGGAGACGCGCCACCGCGCCTTCATCAACAACAAGATGGCCGACGAGCGCGACCACGCCTTCGGCCTGTTCCAGGTCGCCAAGGGCATCGGCAAGGACCCGCACGCCTTGCTGTCAGCCGTGCGCGACGATCCGTCCAAAACGCGGGCGCTGGACGCCATGAAGGAACTCGACCGCATCGAAACCCACCTGGAGTTCGAAGTGCTGTGCCTGCTGGGCGAGGCCGCCGGCGGCATCGCCAGTCTGGGCATGGTGGGGGGCAACTACCTGCCGTGGGTGATGTGGAACGCGCGCAACTTCCTGGACGAGGGACTCACCCACTCGCTGCTGTCCATGCGCCAGGTGCGCGAGGCCGTGGACAACGGCGAGGGCGAGCTGGCGCAGGAGTTTTACGATCACCACTACCCGTTCTGGCTGGACGCGTTCGGGGCCGCCAACTCCGCCAACGAAGACGCCTACCTGCGCTATGGCATCAAGACCCTGACCAACACCGAATGCCGGGTGATCTGGCTGCGCCAGATGCGGGACCGCACCGCCAAGGCGGGCCTCAAGTTCCCGCAGGATCCCTACCAGGGCAAGCGCGGGCGTTACGACGAGTGCGAGGAAGGCCTTGAAGGCAACTGGGGTGCCTTCGCCGACCAGGTGATCACGGAAGCCCAGGTTTACGGCGTGGGTGTTCGTGCTCGGGGCACTTGAGGCGACGGTAGCGCAGGTCTGAGGCGCATGCATGCTCATGGATGCGTGCGCTACAGCCGCGCCATGCACCCGTTCCACTTCGAGCGATAGCGGCTGATCATCGCCGACAGACCGCGCAGCGTCGTTACCCGCGCGGGTGTTGCCTGGGGACCTGCCGATGCGCGACCCCGCTACCCGTTGCTGGTGTACCTGTACCCGGCCGCCATGAACCTGTTCGTGCCCTCGGCCGGCTCCAAATGGAGCCTTAAAGCACCGTTTCTGATCCCGGCCGGCGAGGCGCTCGGCGTGTCGCCGATCACCACCCTGC
>CAZZHF010000020.1:0-18704 GCA_964653545.1 uncultured Gammaproteobacteria bacterium
GAGCAGGCGCAGACCAAGCTCTCCGACTACCAGCGCAAGAACGGCCTGCTGGCCACCGACGAACGGTTGGACATCGAGAACGCCCGTCTCGCCGAGCTGAGTTCACAGGTGGTGGTGCTGCAAGGCATGGCCGCCGAGACGGGTGGCCGCCAGAGCCAGGCCGCGAGCGATGCCGACCGCATGCAGGAAGTGCTGGGCAATCCGGTGGTCGCGCAGCTCACCACCGACCTGTCGCGCCAGCAGATCCGGCTCGAGGAGCTCAACTCCCGCCTCGGGGAGCAGCACCCACAGGTGGTGGAATTGAAGGCGAGCATCGCCGAACTCCGCGATCGCCTGTCGGCCGCCACACGCCGCGCGTCGGGCAGCGTGGCGGTATCCAACACTGTCACTCAGGGCCGGCTCACGCAGGCTGCCGAGGCGCTGGCCGAGCAGCGCGCCAAGGTACTGCGACTGAAGGTGCAGCGCGACGAGTCCAGCGTGATCCAGCGCGATGTAGAGAACGCCCAGCGCGCCTACGATGCCGCGCTCGCCCGGCTGACGCAGACCGAAATGGAAAGCCAGAACCGCCAGACCAATGTGTCGGTGCTCAAGCGTGCGTCCGAACCACCGTTTCCGTCGTCCCCGAAGATCGTGCTGAATACCGCCGTGGCCGTGGTGCTGGGCTGGCTGCTGGCCATCGGTGGTGCGCTGCTGCGAGAGATGATCGACCGCCGCATGCGCACCGAAGACGACGTGGCGCTGGGCCTCAACCAGCACTTGCTCGCCATCATTCCCCATGCCGCGCTGTCGAGCCGCAAAGACAGCTCGCGCCTGCGCCAGATCAAGACACGCGTGCTCAGCGGCCTGCCGGGCCCTGCCGCGCGCTGAGCTGAGGCGCCGCTGTCCCCTACCCCATGATTCCACGCCTGACCACCGATACGACCGACGTTCCCGAGGACTCGGAGTTCGCCAAGCCTTCCGGCGTGCACGACCGGTCGATCGGCGACCTGATCCGCGAAGCCCGCAACCTGAGCGACGCGCAGATCGAGCAGATCCTCATTTACCAGCACAAGCACGGCCTGCGTTTCGGGGAGGCGGCGGTCGCACTCAAGCTGGCGAGCAACGAAGACGTGCTCCAGGCGCTGGCGCAGCAGTTCCACTATCCATATGCGCCCGGACTGTCGGGCCCCAGCAAGAACACCGAGCTGGTGGTGGCCGCCAGCCCCTTCGGCGACGAAGCGGAAGCCTTCCGTGAATTGCGCAGCCAACTGATGATGGGCGTGCTGGCGTCCGACCAGCCGCGGCGCGCCCTGGCCGTGGTGAGCCCCGACTCGGGCGACGGCAAGAGCTACGTGGCCGCCAACCTGGCGGTGGCCTTCAGCCAACTGGGAGGCCGCACGCTGCTGGTGGATGCCGACATGCGCACGCCACGCCAACACCAACTCTTCAATGTGGTGGGAGTCTCTGGGCTCAGCGGCTTTCTTTCGGGGCGCGCGGAGCGCAACGTGGTGCACCAGGTTGCCGGCCTGGCCAGCCTGTACGTCATGCCGGTGGGAGCCGTGCCGCCCAACCCGCTGGAGCTGGTGCAACGGCCGGCCTTCGGGCTGCTGCTGCACGAGTTGCTCAGCAAGTTCGACCACGTGGTGGTCGACACTCCCGCCGCCACGCACGGCGCCGATGCCCGCGTGATTGCCGCCAAATCCGGCGCGGTGCTGGTGATCGGCCGCAAGGGCCGCAGCCGCATGACCAAGATGCAGGGCTTGCTCAAGTCCTTGGGCAAGGGGCCTGCGGCGATTGCTGGCGTGGTGATGAACGAGTACTGACCTCCTTGGCGAGTTTGCGGGCTCGTTGTCGAGTCGCTGCTTCTCTCAAGTTTCGACGCAGGGTGCAGCCGTGTGAAAGCGCTCCGTTTCCTCAGCCACCAACCGCATGAGGTGGCTGCGGAACACGGTGGTTGCGAAGCTCTCTGCATGTTGTCGGCAGTTGCTCGGAGTGAAGCTGCCGGATTCCGCGTCGAACCGCAGCACTGCGTCGCGGATCGCTTGCACTGTCTGCTCCATGAAGAACAACCCAGTGCGCTGCGGGCCACTGCCGCGCACGGTCTCCAGCGACCCACCCCGCCCGAAGGCGATCACCGGCGTGCCGCAGGCCTGTGCCTCCACGGGTGCGATACCGAAATCTTCTTCGGCGGCAAACACCATGGCCTTGGCGCGCTGCATGTAATCAACCAACTGCGCGGTGGGCTGATAACCGAGCAGTGTCACGTTGGGCGGCAGCGAGGCGGCCACGCGTGCGTGATCAGGCCCGTCGCCGATGACGACCAGGCGCTTGTCGGGCATGGCGGCGAATGCTTCCACGACCAGCGGCACGCGCTTGTACGGCACCATGCGCGAGGCGCTGAGGTAGAAATCTTCCTTGTCTTCCCGCAACGCAAAGCGCTCTATGTCGACGGGCGGATACAGAACGCGCGCTTCACGTCGGTACACTTTGCGGATTCGCTGTGCGATGAACCGCGAGTTGGCCACGAACACATCCACACCGTTCGCAGAACGCTGGTCCCACATTCGCAGGTAGTGAAGCAGCGCTCGGGCTACGGCGCTCTTCAGGCCACGCGCGAGTCCCGACTCCGCGAGGTACTGGTGCTGCAGATCCCACGCGTAGCGCATGGGCGAATGCACGTAGCTGATGTGCAACTGGTGCGGTCCGGTGATCACGCCCTTGGCGACTGCGTGGTTCGAGGACAGCACGACATCGTAGCTCGACAGGTCGAGCTGCTCGACGGCCAGTGGCATCAACGGCAGGTAAGCGCGGAACTTGGTGCGCGCCCAAGGCAGCCGCTGGATGAAGGTGGTCTTGGGCGTGTGCCCCTGCAGGAAGCTGCGCTCAGCGGGCGGCACGAAATCCACCACCGCGAACAGATCGGCCTGGGGAAACACCTGCAGCATCTGCTCGACGACGCGTTCGCTGCCGGCGTACGTGGCCAGCCATTCATGGACGATGGCGATCTTCATGCAACGGGTGCCGCGGCGTTGCACGGCAGTTCTTGAGGGAAAGGCAATGAGCGACCTTGAAGCACTGCCGCCAGGCGCATGGCGCCGAGCGTCCACCCATGTTGTGCGGCCAGCCCAGGCTCCTTGATCGCCGGAGACGCCAGAGCGCGCAGGATGCCGTCGCGGACACCAGCCACGGTGGGAGACGCCACGGTGGCGTGTATGCCACCGGCTTCGCGCAGTTCAGGCACATCGGCAATCACGACGCGCGTGCCACAGGCGCGGGCCTCCAGCACGGGCATGCCGAACCCTTCATACAACGACGGGCACACCAGCGCGTCGGCGCAGGCGTAGAGGGCAGGCATCAAGGCATCCGGTACGTAGCCCGCCATCACCACGCCCAGGCTCTGAGCCGCGCGCAACTCGCGCTCCAACGCTGGGTCTTGCCAGCCTCTGGCGCCGACCAGCACCAGTTGGTGGTGTGGCAGTGCGCCCGCCTGCTTCAGTTCCACAAAGGCACGGAAGAGCGTGGCCACGTTCTTGCGCGGCTCCAGCGTGGCGACCGACAGCAGATAGGGAGGCAAGATGCCGAGCGGCTGCAGAGCAGCGCGCGCAGCGTCTTCTGCGTGGGGTGCCAGCGGATGGAACTGCGGGGCCAGACCGGGGAGAACCACGCCATCTACCTTGCGCTTCATCAGGCCAAGGAGTCGATCTGCCGTGCCGTGGGAGTTGGCGAGTACGGCGTCGGCGCGGGCTACGTCAGCGTCGAACCACAGGCGGTGCGACCAGCGCGTGGAGCGTTGCATGGTCTCCGGAACCAGACGGTGGTTCAGGTCGTGCACGGTCACCACGGTGCGCACCGGGGCCGGCAATCGGGCATGCAGTGTTCGGCCCGCCCAGAACACGTCGAGGCGGTCTTTGACGCACAGCCGCGCACCGCGTGTCCTCAGCCAGGCGAACGACGGGATGCGCCGCAATGCGGGCACCGGCTCCTGCCGCAATGTCCAGCGGGCCGATGGCAATGCCAGTCGCTCTGCCGGCAAGCGGGCATAGGCAAAGAAGTGGGCCTCAGGAAGCAGCGATTCCATCTCGCAACACAGCCGATGAACGTAGTGGCCTACACCGGAAAGCGGGGTGCGCAGCGCCTCGCCGTCGATGCCTATGCGCAAAGCCGAGCGCTCTGCTTGCGCTGCTGCTCGTGGCTGAGGCATTGGTTCGTGGTCGTCCAGCATCAGGTGCCTTCTGCCTGGGGCATGGGGTGCCGTAACCGTTTCGGCTTGGAACGATCGCGCCACTTCCGCGCTACAGGCGTCTCGAACCAGACGAACGACGCAGACGCCAGCAGCACTGTCACCAACCAGACGCCCACGAACGCCAGCAGTCGCTGAGCGAGCGGCAAGTCTTTCACCGAGCCTTCGAGCAGCACGGTCCCCACTGCCCACAGCACCAGCGCATGGAACAGATAGCCGCCGTAGGAGACGCGGCCGACCCAGGCGATGGGCGCCCAGGCCAGTGCACCCGTGCCCCGGCGACCCAGCAGCACGTGCACGAGCGCGGCCGCCGCCAGCAGGTCGATGGCGAGGTAGACGAACACTTCCCGGTACTGCCCGTAGAGAACGCCCGACACGACATTGCGTAGCGCCTCCACGCCATGTGCACCCAGGTGCCGGTTGATGCCGGCGTAGGTGGCTGCGTAAGCCACGGCCGCCAACAGCGCCACAGCCCAGAGGCCGGTGGCTGTGCGCGGCGATGCGCGCAGCCGAGGCTCCAGACGCGCGATCAGCGAGCCCATCAAGAATGCATCGGCATGGCAGTGGGTGGCAGCGTAGACGGCAAATGCCTGCAGTCCAGGATTCCCGGCCATGCTGGTGTCGAGCGACTGCGAGTAAGCCCAGCGCAACAACGGCCCTGCAGCAATCAGCAGCGCGCACACAGCGACCTGTCGCCTTTCAGGCACCAGCAACGCCAGCAACGGGAAGAGCAGGTAGAACTGCTGCTCGATGCTGAGCGTCCACAGGTGACCAAAAGGCCCCCAGTTCCCTGCGCCGGGCCAGAACTGGAAGACCATGTGCCAGTTGTAGGTGAAGCTCAACAAGTACGGCAGATCGGTGAGCCGTGCCGCGGCGCCGGTCGACAGCAACACCGCGGCACCCACCACGATGTAGAGCAGATAGACCGGCGCGATACGCTGCGCTCGGCGACTCATGAACACCACATAAGCGCTCCAAGGCTTGGCCGCAGCGTAGGTTCCGTTCATGAATCCGAGCGTGATCACATAACCAGAGATCACGAAGAACAGCCACACACCTGTCCAGCCGAAGGGCAGCAGGCCGCAATGCTGGGCGACGACCATCGTCATCGCGACGGCCCTTAATCCATCAATTGCTTCAAGGCGCACCGTTCATCCTTAGTAAACCTTCCGCACATGACGTTGATTGGCGCCTTCGGGATGCATTCTTTTCGCAGTTCAGTCTGCGTTGCAGGGTGGGATATAAATTTTTAATAGTTCGCGTCAGGCGACACCTGTGGTCTGGTGATGCTCATGATTATCGACAAGTTGTGCCAATGCGCGCTCTGCCTTTTTTATCTTCTTGAATAATCTAATTCTGTTCATGCTTAGAACAATTAAATTCATGAAACTCCATTTGGTGCCCTTTTTGCCTAATATTTTTTCAATGTCATTGACTAGGCGCGCATCCTTGTAATCATTTCGGCGCGCTTTGAGTGGAATGAATTTGTCGGGCCCTTGGTAGTGTCTTACGGATGCGTTTGTCCAATGCTTCGAATGTTTGAGACATGCTTGCATGTTGTAGTCAAACGGCAGAGAAATCCAACTATTTTCGAAGACTCTATTTAACACGCATTGATCATTTGTTCGGCAGTGCTTTTTGTATTTGCACGTGTGTTGGTGTTCGGCGAGTAATGAGTAATAGCTTGGCAGGACAGAACTCTCTTGCCAATTGAGTCGATCAAAAAGCATTAATCCAGAGTTGAAGTAACGCGGTGATACTCCATTTGCGCGGCAGGTGGAAGCGAACTCTGGATCGGTCAAGTGACCGCATTCCGCGATATCCATTACTGCAGCGACTGGGCAACCATCGAACTGAACTGAATTCAGTTCCAAGCTTGAAAAAAACAGCAAATCATTGTCTGCGTAGAGAACACGGCTGTAGTTTTTGATGAGTTCTGCAACGCAAATAATTTTTAGATACGCGGTTTTCGGCACGTGACCTTTTGTGCTCAGGCCTTCTATTTTTTTGTTATCTATTCGTTTGAATATGATTCTGTGAGCTGTTCTTGAGAAAAAGTCTTCGACTGATCTTTCTTTTTCCGGCTGAAACCCGTGGCAGAATATAAAAACATCGTGGGGAATTTTTTGCGTGAGGGCGAACGAAACGGCGGAGTATAATGTTAAATTATACCCATTTACATCGGTAACATATGTGGCGGCGTTGCCCACGGCGGCATTCCTTTTCTATTGTGGATTCGATCATTTTTTCAATTTAATAATGGCGATCGATTTATTTACTATGACTGCTGCAACTCGATGGTGAATCAAAATGCCTTCGAATTTCTTGGTGGGCATCAATAGACAATCCAATAGCAGGTCAGAACTCCATCGTTCGTTGAACAACCCTTGGTCTGTCGTTGCGGCAAGTAGCTGTGCTTTCTATTCGAGCTCGACAATGCGGCGGGGGTCCATGCGTCCGCGCATCAAGTCCCCTAGCGCAAGAAAGTTGCCCCTCAAGCGTCCTCGCCGGTCGACCCAGCGTTCCGGCCACACATAGCGCCAGACGTTCTTCGCCATGTTCTTTGCCACGTGTCTCAGTGCATAGGCGCTGGACATGGATCCCTTGCGGAGCAGGTAGACGGGGTTGGCAACCTGTGAGTAGCCAAAGCGCAATCCTGAAGTGCGACCTCGCTTCGTGCCCAGGTGCACGCCTCGTAGCGAGGAGCACTCCACAATGCGCCCGTACTCGGCCATGCGGCGGCTGAAATCGATGTCTTCCAGCCAGCCGTACAGCGGCAAATTCACATCGAACAGGACTTGATTTGCCTTGGCCGGCGCCACACGAACGGCCAGATTGCAGCCGTAGCCTCCATAGGTGGGGGCAATGCGCGGTGCACTCGCCGGAGGTAGCGCGTCGATCACGCGAACCGCGTCTTGATGCGAGATGCCTGGCCCCGTGGCTCCGTCGCGCACGGGCTGATTCGTTGCAATGACGACATCTGCATGGATGGAGAACACCGCGGCCAACTGTTCGATGTAGTCGGGTGCGGGGTAGTAGTCGTCGTCGATGAAAAGAAGCACGTCGGCTTCATCGCAAGCCGCAATGATGGTGTTGCGTTGGGCCGTTAAACCGCGCGGCCCGAACACCACATCCACAGGACAGCTCACCAGCGTTGAGTCCGCCGTGTCGTAGTCTTCTGCGGATGCAGGGCAGATGACGATACGGCCCGGCAGCGGGCGAAGAAGGGCAAGTCTTGCTAACGTCAACGGCATTTGCTCGCGCCGCCCCGCCGTGGCAATGCCGATCACAACGTTCACGTTGCTCGTCATGAGTTCCATATCCTTTTCAGCAAGCCTTCGCGTTGCAGCACGAACAGCAAGGCCATGGCAAGGGCGGCGGCGCCACAAGTTCGTGCAATGGCGACCCCAATGCCGTCCAGGTAATGAGCCAGTATCAAGATCAGTGCCACGGTGACGAGTGCACCAAACAGGCTCATCGTCCACATCAGCCGGTCTTTGCGGAGCGGGATCAGCACATAGCCGGTTGTCACCTGTGCAAAGGCTAGAAACGGGAACATCCAGGCCAGCACGTGGAGCATGCCCACCGTAGGGCCGAATGCGGGGCCCAGGATCAGCGGTACCAAGGGTTTGGCCAGAAGCAGGGCGCCGAGCAACAGCACCACGCCGAAGGCGGTCATCACCAGGAAGGAACTCCGCATCATCCGGTAGGCCGATGCCTCGCTCGACTTGGCGCTGATGCGCTTGGACACCGTGCCCACCAGCACGTGATTCGCAGGTTGCATGAGGCTGAGCCCCACCGCGGCCAGGCGTTCGGCCGCGCCGTACCAGCCCACCTGCGCGGCCGTGGCAAACAGGCTCAGCAGGTAGGTGGACGAGCTGGCCATCATCATGGTGGCGCCCTTGTGGGCGAACAGCGCGGTCGAGTCCTTGACGAGCTGCCAGCCATCGCACAAGCGAATGGCCCGCCGGTCCATCGTGCGCAGCGCGATCACGTGCGCCGCAGCAAGACACACAAGGCTTGAGAAAAGCAGGGTGGCCAGGACCTTCCAGGCATCTCCGGGCCCAGAGACGAACCACAGGATGACGGGCAAGTTGATGGCAAAGCCCACCACCTCCAGGACAACTGATGTGCGGAAGCGCTGGATGCCCTGGAAGTACCAGCCCAGGTTCAATGCGGCGGCCAGTCCGTTCGCGGTGGCCAGCACGCCCAGCAGCGGCTCGGCGCGCAGCAGCGGTGACAGCAGCGTCCCCCCCACGCCGATGGCAATGCCCGGCACCGCGAGCCACAGCCGACCAGAGAAGTGCTGGCCATAAAGCGCACCCAGCCGAGACCGACTGTTGGTGGCGGCCGCATCGCGCGCACCGGCGATCGGAAAACCGTACTCGCACAACAGCCAGATCACCTGGTACAGCGACATGGCGGCCAGCAGCCGGCCGTACTCCTCGGCTCCCAGTACGTATCCGTAGAACGGGATCAATACCAGCAGGTACAGGTAGCGCAGCAGGTAGCCGGCATAGACAAAGACCAGCGCCTTGCTCGTGGAAACCTCGGCGACGGGCGGTTCTCCCGGCTCCGTGTCGAAGGTCGACGGCACGATGGTGTCCGGCGTTGGCTTGGCCTGCGCTGTGGCGCGCGCCAGGTCTTCGGGGCGTTGGCCGGTCATGTGCCGAGCACCTCTTGCACGGCGGCCAGGTTGATCTGTGCACCGCGGTGCCACGAATAGCCCTGCACGCGCGTCAAGCCCGCCTTGCGCAACCGTTCTTGCAAGGATGAATCGCTGAAAAGCTGGCGCAAGCGGTCGGCCAGTTCAGGTGCGGAGGCGGGGTCGAACGACAGGGCTGCATCGCCGCACACCTCCTGCAGTGCCGGTGCGGTGGAGGCAATCACGGGGCAGCCGCAGGCCATGGCCTCCAGCGCAGGGATGCCGAAGCCTTCGTAGAACGAGGGGAACACGAAGCCGGTGGCATGCTGGTACAAGGCCTTGAGCTGACCGTCGGTGACATAGCCCACGCGCAGCAGGGCATCACCACCGCCGGCGTCCTGGAAGACGCTGCCGTCGGAGGCGCCCACCACCACGCACCGGGGCGCGTCTTCGCCCAGCAGTGCCAACGCGCGAGCAATCACCGCGAAGTTCTTGTTGGGGGTGGGGCTGCTCACCGCCAAGGCGAAGGGTTTGCCACGCAGCCCGTGGCGGTCCAGCAGGCTTTCGTCGGGTACCACGCGGTCCAGGTGCTGCCAGCCTTCCGTTGTCACGTGAAGGCGGTCGCGGGCGATGCCAAAACACTCGGCTGCCTCATCGGCACTGAAGCGCGACACGGTCAATACGCGTGGAGCGCGTGCCGCGACCCAGCCCACCACCAGCCGGTACCAGGCTCGGAAACGCCAGCCATAGACCTGGGGCATGCGCACCACGGCGGCGTCATGCACTGTGATGATCTGTCGCGCCTTCAGCAACGGCCCGGTGAACCCGAAGCTGAACAGCAGGCCATTGCGCGCGAACCATAGCAGCTCGACCTGTTCCCAGAGGTGGCCTTGCAGGCGGCCTACCGTCCGCACCTCGATGTGTCGCTGCGGGGGAACACTCACGCCGCGCGGTACCAGCAAGGTCCAGCGGACCAGGCGCTGGTCGGCCTGGCCCAACAGATCGTCTAGGCAGCGGAGGGTTTCGTGGGCATAGCGCTGAACGCCGGTGACACGCTGTCCGAAGAAGCGGCCGTTGATGAAGACCTGGGGTTTGGGCATCGGTGACAGGCCGTCTCAGATGGGGGCGTGGCGCTGCGTCAGCGCGGTGGTGTGCCGCTCCGCGGCGAGCATGGGCGCCGCTGCCGCAGCGACGTAAGCGTAAAAGGCCATGCCCAGATCGAACACCGTGGCCGATATCGATGCAGCGATCAGCGCTGCAAGTGCGGCGAGTCCCGCTGCCTTGGCGACAGTGGCGTCATGACCGTCTCCGCTGCCGAAAGCCGAGTGAAAGGCCGTGAGCAGAAAGAGAGCGAACAGCAGGCAGCCGATCGCCCCCAGGTTGGAAAGCAGCACGAGCAGGAAGCTGGATGAACGGGCGCTGCCCAGCCCGGTACCAACGCCATAGGTTTCGATGAAATTGATCCACGCTTGCAGGTTCCATGAGCCGCGCTCAATGCCCGACGCGCTGTCCATCTTCTTGAACAGCGTGATCTCGAAGAACTGCCACACCCGATCGACGAGATCGGGGCGAAGCAGCATCACGATGCACACTGCGACGGCCACCGTCCACAGCAGCAGCGCCGCCTTGCCAAGTCGGGGCAACTTGATGTTGAGCATGCTTCGGCCGATGAGGCAGGCGGCCACGGTCACGCCATAGACCAACAGAGCCGCGTAGGCAGTCGATGAGGTCGACAGCAGCAGCAGCACCAACGACGACAGTGCCACGACACCGCTGTAGCGCCTGCGAATACCCGCGTTCCAGAGACAGGCGCTGAAGGCAAAGATCGGCAAGGTGAACGCCGAAAACGCCGATGTCTCTGGGAACGTACCGGAGATGCGCGCCATGCCGCTGACTTCCTGGCCGGTCAGGATTGCATAGTTCGCGTTGCGTACCAGTGCAAGAAGGCTGGGCACGCCGAGGCGCTGTTCAGCCAAGTCGAGCAGCGCCGCCACGCAATTGACGATCCCCAGCAACAGGACGGCATCGCGGAACTTGCTCATGCGGCCCTCGGCTTGCAAGAGCGAACGCACGGCGACGAAGGCCACCAACCCGCCGATTGCGTAGGCCGACTGTGTGAGGTTGGTCGAACTGGGCTTCAGCGGCAGCAACTGGACTTGCGGCCCTGTGATGAAGCCGCGGTCGGTGCTGAAAACCAGCGTGGTTCCGGCGAAAAGGCGAGGTAGGAACAATGCCGACAACAAGCCCCAGATCACCAGCAACAACAACCAGAACCCGGCGGATGGAAACGCCACTTGATGGACTGTGCTCCTGAGGCCGCGATCTTGCAGCGCGCGCCAGAACAGGAAGGGCAGCAGCAGCACGGCAGGCGTGATCGGCGCACCGCCCAGGCCAGGCAGCGCCAGCGTGGCGGTCGCGCCGAACAGGCAGCACAGCATGAGCGTGCGCAGCATGCCGTCGCCCGACGACAGCACGCCGGCGAGGATGACGATCAGTGCGAACGGGAGGGTCTCCATGGCTCGAGGGCGATCACCGCAGCGGCGCGACGCTGTCTTCGATCAGTGAGTCAATCCAGGGCCCACGGACGTAGACGGGCAGTGCGCCGAGCGTTACCGATGGATTGGATTGCTGCACTGACTTTGCATTCTGACGTTCGCCCAACGCGTTGACTGTCGAAAATGATCCCATGGCCGGGATCGGCAAGCTCTGCTCCTTGCCATCTGCACTCCACACGGCGAGCGTGCGTCCGCCGGGCCCTTCGAACAGGAAGGCCTGTACGCCACTGGTCGGTCGTTGCTTGCCGGCCACCTGCCGAATCAGCATGCTGTCGCCGAGCTGGGCAGTGAGCGTCTTGAAGGCTTGGTAGCTCTTGCGCTGGGTTCGGTCATTGCGTGTCAGGCCCATGGGGCCATCGACCGAGTCATGCGAAGAGAACCAGCACAGGACCTCCACGCCGGCGGCTGCGGAAAGGATGTAGGTGCGTGGCAGGTAGGCGGCCAGCAGGTCCTCGGACACGCTGCCCTTGCTGCCGTCGCCGATGGGCCAGCCCCATTCGGTGACCCAGATGGAGGGCTCGCGCCCAAGCTTTGCCAGTCCTTGCTCGCGCAGGCGGCGCACTGCCGATCCGAACGAACGGTCTACGTCGACCACGGTGAACGGGCGGGTCCAGTCGGTATCGTGGGCGACCGCGGTTCGCTCGGGGATCCCTTGCGTGTATGGATGTACCGCGAAGCCGTCGAGTTCCTGTGGCAAGCCGGCCTCGAGGAACCAGTAGTGCAGGACCCACATGTCGTCGTCGCTGAGCATGCGGATCGACGGGTCGTAGGCGCGGACTTGCGCTACCGCAGTGCGCAGCATCCGTGCATAGTGATCCACCCACGGCGACGGAGCCTTGCCGTTCCATGCGCCTCCCAGCACCTTGGGCATCGACGAGTTGTGAGGCTCGTTGCCGAGTTCCAGCACGAAGCGCACGCCCTCGGCCTTCAGGACTTTTGCCATGTGCACGGCGAAGCGGGCAAAGGCGTCCGGGTCGAAGGATCTCCCGGGGTCGTCCGTCGTGCGCGGGTAGGCTCGGCTGTTGCCTATGCCCAGCAGCGCCACGAAGCCGATGTTGTGTTCCCTGTAGAACGCAAGCTGCTTCTTCAGGTAGCTGGGCAGGGGGGCGAATTTCCCTGGTTCGGGCTCGAGGTCGTGCCACCAGATGTTTTCTCGCACCCACTTGACCTTCAGGTCCAGCAACATGGGCAGGTCGTCCAGCGGTTGGCCTTGCGAGAACTTGACGCCCAGGCCGACCATGTCGCCAAAGGTACGGGGCTTCTTGGAAGGCTCGGGAGTGCTTTGTGCAAAGGCCGTCGTGGCGACTGCCATCACCACGAGCAGCTGCGCGAGCCAGCGGAGGAGCAGGATGCTGCGGTGGACGGCTTCGTCGTTGTAAGGCATCGTCATCGGTTCATCGCACCAGCAGCTTGCGCGCGGGTTCAGGAGTGGCCTCGATCAGCGCGCGCAGGAAATCGCTGACCAGCGGCTGGGCGGCCTCGGCTTCGGCGCGGGTGCCCACGAGCATCGAGGCTCTCACCAGCGCGCCATCGGTCACGCGTCCCTGCAGGCCTTCGGCCATGATGTGCCAGCGGGTCTCCCAGGCGCTGTCGCTGTACACGTCGCCGATGCGGATCCAGTAGGACACAGCCTCGTTGCCGCGGGCTGCCTCGGCGTAGAGCCGTCGGCCGGTGACGGTGGCTTTCGGTGAGGCCGGGCCGCTCACGCCCAAGTTGAGCGCTTCCGTCTGTGCGATCGTGAAACCCTGCGCGGTGTAGCAGAGCTCCGGCCGGTGGATCTTGATCTCCTGGCGCTGGTTGCGGCCGTAGGCCACGGCCAGCATCACGTGCTGGCCGGCGGCATTGCCATAGGTTCGCATCACGGCCTGGTCGTAAGGGCGGTCGGTGCTGAGGTCGCCCTCTGCTGCCACGGCCAGGTCCACCTGCGCGTAGGGGGTGGGCACCACCGACCATTCACCAAAGCGCGTGGGGAGCGTGCTGGCCAGGTCGGGCGCCGGGGCCTGGGCTTGCAAGCGAGGCGCGAGCTGCCAGGCCGCGGCGGCGGCCAGCATTGCCAACGCCAGCGCCATGGCGCTCTGGCGCAGGGCGTTGGCGGAAAACCGTGGCGCCTGGGCAGGCAGTTCAGGCGCTGCTGTGGGGGCGGCGTCGGGTGCGCTGCGCGAGCCGCGTCGGCCCAGTCGCGTGCGGGCCATGGCGCAAGCCAGGGTGTCGCCGGCCACGATCAGCAGCAACGCCGCGATGAACAGCACCATGCCGGAAAACGAATGCAGGAAGCCCTGGCCGGCCGCATCGCCCAGGTGATAGGTGACCAGTGCGAGCACCACCACGCGGAGCGTGTTGGCTGTAAAGGAAATGGGCACGATCAGCACCGCGAGCACTGCATTGCGCAGCACCGACTCGTGTCGCACGATGTTCAGGTAGAGCAGGCCGAAGGCCTCGAGCATGAAGAGGGAGTTGAGGCCCGCACAGGCGTCGGCCACCAGCAACTGGTAGGGACCGATGGTGATGACCACGCCACTGCGGGCCACCGGGTAGCCGGCCCAGTAGAGCAACTGCTCGGCTGCATGCGAAACGGCGATCTTCAGCGGCTGCGTGACCACGTCGACCACCGAGCCCGGCAGCGGCACCAGGAACAGTAGGAAGAAGAACGCGAACCACATGTGACGCACCACCGCCGTGCCCCGGAGCAACAGCACGCCGCCCAGCGCCACGGGAATCGCTGAGCCTACCTCCAGCGCCTGCAGGCCCTGCGACCGGCCCAGCACATAAACCAGGCCGCCCAGTGCCATGAGCACCCAGCCGCCGAGTGCATGGGGCTTGGCAGGGACTGGGCTTTCACGCCCCAAGCCGCGCACGAAGAGCCAGATCGCCACGAGCAGCACCACGGGGCCGTGGCCCTGCGTGTCGCTGCGCCACAGGCCGTGAGCCAGGTCATAGGCGGTCGGGCCATAGAGCAGCAGCAGCGTCGCGCACGCCAGCACCGGCACGAGGCGCCGCGAGCCGCCTGTGGCATCGGCCGGGGCGGAGGCATCGTGGCGTGGGCGCCGCGCGGGGTGGGCGCTTCTGCGAAGCGCCTCGGCTGAACTCATTCGTGGTCCCTGTTGGTCGGCGTTGCACGAACCGGCGGATGCCGATCGCTGCAGGAAACGGCTGGCAGATTGGCTGCACATGGCGCAGCCCGGACTTGCAGCACGATCAGCAAGGTTAGTGCCGATTGTGCATTGCGGAAATTTCGGTCTTGTTACGACACGCAGCCGCTGGCGAATGCTGTATCAGCGTGATTCCACGGATGAACCGATGGCGTTCGCCGCAGTCGAAGGCGTTCGTTCGCTGAACCTCAGGTGCGCCAGACCCTGGGCTCGGCGCCTACGCAGCCCCAGGCCTTGCGCCGCCACTCGCTCCGCACCGCCCTGATCAGGTGCATCAGCGGCTCCACCCGCGCGCCCAGCATGCGCAGCACGATCACGTGGTCGTGCGGGGCGGTCACACCCAGCGGCTCGTCGCCCGGTTCGGCGGCGGCGTCGGAAGCGCGTGCGGCCTCGATCAGCGCCTCACGCCGCGCGCTCGCGAGCGCCGTGCCGCTGGCGAACCACAGCGTCGCCAGCACCGTGTGCCCGGCCCAGCCCAGCGGGCTGGCGAGCAGGCGCCGCGTGACGGGCGCATGGCGCGGGTCGTCGAAGTCGAGCACGCCGCGCTCCAGCCAGGGCAGCGGGTGGGCGGTGCCGCGCACCTCGATGCTCTGCTCGAAGCAGCCGCTCGCGTAACGCTCGCCCGCCGCCGGCAGGCCCAACGCCAGCAGGTCCCAGCCCAGCATCTCGGCGCCGGGTGCCAGCTCGAAGCGCAGCGCGTTGCGTGCGCGTGCGCCGTCGTGCACCAGGGTCTCGAGCGGCAGCCACTCCAGCCGTGCACCGTCGGCCACCCGGGCGGTCAGTGTCTGCAGCGCGGCGTCGCCGCCGCTGCGATAGAAGCGCGTGGCGCCCGGCGTGGTGAGCAGCGCGTGCGCGCCGGTGTCGACCTGCGCCGTCAGCGCCAGCTCGTCGCCGCCCACGATGCCGCCCGGCGGATGCACCAGCACGTGGTGGCAGATGCCCGGGCCTTCGGGGTACAGGCTCTGCAGCACCCGCAGCGGCCCGCTGTGCACGCCGCGGCCGATGGTGCGGGGAAGCGCCGCCGCGGGGGCGTCGGGATCGGGGCGGTAGTGCAGGTCGAGGCTGCCGAGCCAGGCCATGGGATGCGTGCGGAGCGGGGGAGGGACGCGGGGGCGCGAGCGATTGGCCGCAACTCTAGCTGCTCGCTCGGGCCACATGGCGCCGGCCTCGGCCGGGTCGATGGTCCGCACCTCGCAACATGCGTACGACGCATGCGAAGCGCCCCAGATGTCGCTTGAGGCCGACGTCGGCGATGGGTTCAATGGGTCTCGCAGCAGCGCCCGCGGCGAACCGACCTCGGCGATCGATGCCGGGCACTGCGCGTTCGATGAACGAACCTCCGGAGCCTCCATGAACACGCTGACCCCTCTGCTCGAGCCTCTGCGCACTCCCCCCGGCCCGTCGCCCCGTCGGGGCAGGCACGTCCTGGCGCGACTGAACTACCTCCAGCCCACCGCGGAGCGTCCGTACAGCTACGCCTGCGAGCCGCCGCCGGGCACACCGTGGGAGAACTGCGAGTACGAGCCGCGGCAGATGGAGATCCGGGACGCGCGCCTCGCCGACAAGCCGCCGTGCATCGATAGCGAGGGCTACGCGTTGTGGGACGCGCCCACGTCCGTCACGGACTTCCTCGACACCGAAGCGGTCCGGGCCCGCTACTACCCCGAGGCCGCCGAACTGGCGCTGGCCGCCACCGGCGCGACGCGGGCCTACGTCTTCGACCACCTGGTGCGCAGGCGCGAACCCGATCGCGCGGCCCTCACGTTCGGCCGGCAACGCGCCAACGACGTGGCCGCGGCCAACGGCCGCATCCACAACGACTACACGGAAGCCTCCGGCCGCAAGCGACTGGCGCTCGTGCTGGACGATCCCGAGGCGGCGGCCCGCGTCAGGCGGTTTGCCATCGTCAACGTGTGGCGGTCGATCAAGGGGCCGGTGCTGGACACGCCGCTCGCGGTGTGCGACGCGCGCACGCTGACGGTCTCGGACCTCGTGGTCAGCGATGTGCGCTACCCGCGCCGCACCGGCGAGATCTACGTCGCGCTGCACTCGCCGCTGCATCGATGGTCCTACTTCTCGCAGATGGACCGCCATGAGGCGCTGGTGTTCAAGCAGTACGACTCCCGGGTCAGCGGCGTGGCCCGGTTCACGCCGCACACCGCCTTCGACCTGCCCGACATCCCCGCCGGCGCGCCGCTGCGCGAGAGCATCGAGCTGCGCTGCCTCGTGGTCTACGGAGACGCGCAATGAGCGCCGCGCCGATCGAGTTCTGGTTCGAGTTCGCCAGCAACTACAGCTACCTCAGCGTGATGCGCATCGAGGCGTGCGCCGCCCGGCGCGGCGTGCAAGTCCGCTGGAAGCCCTTCCTGCTGGGGCCGATCTTCCGGAGCTTCGGCTGGCAGACATCGCCCTTCGTGCTGCAGAAGGCCAAGGGCGATTACGTGTGGCAGGACATGGTGCGCCAGTGCCGCAAGCACGGGCTGGCCTGGACCCGGCCCTCGGGCTTTCCCCGCTCGTCGCTGCTGCCCTCGCGCGTGGCGCTCGTGGGGGCCGAGCAGGATTGGATCGGTGCCTACTGCCGGCGCGTGATGTCGATCAACTTCGGCGAGGACCGCGAGATCGATACGAACAAGGTGGTGACGGAGGTGCTCGCGGCGCTCGGCCTGCCGGCGCGGCAGATCATCGACGAGGCGCAGTCCGAGCCCAACAAGCTGCGGCTGCGGCAGCAGACGGAGACGGCGGCGCGGCGAGGGATCTTCGGGGCGCCGATGTTCTTCGTGGGCGACGACATGTTCTGGGGCAACGATCGCCTGGACGATGCCCTGGACCACTGCGTCCAGGCGCCGGCGTAGGGGCGCCTCAGGAACGCCGGGCGCGCGGCTTCGGCGCTGTCTGCGGGGGCGGGTGAGCGGGCTCGGCTGACATGCGCGCCTCGCTTTCGATCCACTCCGCCACGCGACGGATGTCGGCGCGGGGACGATCGTTGGCGAGGATGAGCCAGTAGGCGTGCTCCATGTCCGCACGGTGGTTCGGTGGGGCCAGCCGCACCAGCCGGCCGGCGTCGAGCAGCGGCTGGATCAGCTCGATGCGGCCCAGCGCCACGCCCTGCGCGTCCAGCGCGGCCTGGATCACCTGGTCGTACTGGTTGAAGTGCAGCATGCCCTGGTGCCGCACGTCGGACCAGCCTGCGGCACCGAGCCAGTCGCCCCATCGCAGCCAGGGGTGCGTCGGGTCGTCGAACTCCAGCAGCGAGACCTTCGCGAGCGCCTGGGCCGATCGCAGCGACTTGAGGCCCAGCGAAGGGTGGGCCACCGGCGCGACGGACTCGCCGAACAGGCGGGTCGCCCCGGCCGGCGCCAAGGCCGGCGTGGTGTAGCGGATGGCCAGGTCGATGCCGTCGCTGCGCAGGTCGGCCACGCGGTTGTTCGCGGACACGCGCAGGTCCACGCCCGGATGCAGCTTCTGGAACCGGCTCAGCCGCGGCAGCAGCCACAGGCCCGTCACGCCGATGCTCGCGCTCAGCATCACCGGCCGCAGCACGCCGGTGGTGTGGATCTCGCCCATCACGTCCTGCATCTGCTGGACCGCGCCGTCGGCGCTGCGGAACAGCCGTTCGCCTTCGGCCGTGAACGCGATGGAGCGGTAGCCGCGGACCAGCAGCTTCACGCCGAGCTGCTCTTCCAGCGCGCCGATCTGCCGGCTGACGGCGGATTGCGTGAGGCACAGGTCCTGCGACGCGAGCGTGATGCTCATGCGGCGTCCCACCGCGACGAAACCCCGGATCAGGTCGAGCGATGGCAGTCGTACGAGAGGGAGTGACATTCCTGGAGCGTATGCGATGCGACGGAATGATCGATTGAAGCACAGGCGGCGCGGTCCTGTAATCCGAACCTCGAACCGGCATGCGTGCCGGCCCCTAGCTGCAACCGGAGACCGTGGTGACGACTGCCCCGCCCGCTTCGTGGCCATCCCGGCGTGAGAAGGCGAAGGCGTTTCGCGCGCTGCATGCCCGCCGACGTGAAACTGGCGAAGGACTGTGGCGTATTCGGCGTGGTTACTGAGATCCCCTCGAGCGATCACATCATCAAGAACGCCTACGGCAAGGACATGAATTGGGCGAAGAAGGCGTCGATCGA